>NZ_JAFMFX010000068.1:0-9039 GCF_017855895.1 Vulcanococcus sp. CPBay_Sum15L08_68
CGCAGAACCACGGCGGTGCTCTCAAACCGAGCACATGATGCCGCCGAAATCGCCTCAGATCACGGCCCGGTGATGCACACGCCCCAAAATCAAACCAATCAAGATGGCGACGTAGAGCTGCCCACTAATCGTGATCAGGTTCGCTAACACCTGAACCGTGACATCACTCGAACGCAGCACCTCCGTTCCCACCGTGGTGAGCAATGAAAACGAGGCCGCCATCAGGGCTGGAGCCACGGCCACGGTGAGGTCTCCCAGGGCCGAGAGCTGAGGAAGGGATGACTGCAGAAAGGCCGCTGGGTGCAGCACCCAAAGGGCTGTCAA
The DNA here is from genome assembly GCF_017855895.1 of Vulcanococcus sp. CPBay_Sum15L08_68. Classification (NCBI taxonomy): domain Bacteria; kingdom Bacillati; phylum Cyanobacteriota; class Cyanophyceae; order Synechococcales; family Synechococcaceae; genus Vulcanococcus; species Vulcanococcus sp. CPBay_Sum15L08_68. Next base: position 325 of record NZ_JAFMFX010000068.1, read on the forward strand.
CAGCACACCACCAGCCAGACCGACACTGAGGTAACCCGAGGCGGCCCCAAGCACAACCGAGAAGGTCACATAGGGCTCCCGCACCAGAGCCTTGACCTTGCGAATCGCCACCACCAAAAGAAACAAAACCCAGACCATGACATGGGGCAGGGTCAGAATTTTTCCCAGGATTGGCCACCAACGCAGGGCCAGATGCCAGGTGATCTCCAGCACCACCGCGAGCGTGCCCAGGCTGTAGGTCAGGCGTTTACGTCCCAGCGGTGAATAGCGCGCCAAAAACACCATCAACTCGATGGCCAGCAGGCACAGCATCAAGGACAGCAACCAGGGCACCCGCTGTGCCACCGGCAACAGCAAGAGCAACAGGAGTTGCGCCCCCAAGGTGATGCGATAACCGCGATGGCGGCGGCGCATCTGCAGCAGTTGCTCGGGGGTGATCTTCATGACCGCACGGTCAAGGCGTGCCCTTAAAGCCCAGGACTGCTCTGCATGATTCCGCCATCGGCAAAGATGCTGGTGGCCGTGATGTAGCTGGCGGCATCGCTCGCCAGGAAAGCCACCACCTTGGCGATCTCATCGGGCTGAGCCATCCGCCCCATCGGGATCGCGGCGTTGAGCTTGGCCAGCAACTCCGGGTTGTTCATCGTCGAGTCGTTGATCGGCGTGGCCACAGCGCCCGGACCCACATTCACGATCGTCACGCCCTTGGAGGCCAGCTCCACGCCAGCGGTTCGGGTCAACATCCGCACACCACCCTTGGCCACGCAATAGGGGGTGTTATTGGGCATCGGCCAGTCCTCATGCACCGAGGAGATATTGATCACCCGGCCGCCACTGCCCTGGGCGATCATCTGCTTGGCTGCGTACTGGGTCGCGAAGAAAACGCCGCGCAGGTTGACATTCAGGACCTTGTCGAAATCCTCTGGCGTGGTGTCCAGAATCGACGTCCTGGTTTCGATACCAGCGTTATTCACCATGACATCGAGGCGGCCATAACGACTCACCGCGGCCTCAACCAAACGCTGCAAATCATCCAACTTGCCCACATCGGCCTGCACCCCAAAGGAGCAGCCCCCCAGCTCGCCAATCTCTTGCTCGAGCTCTTCCGTTGCCTCGGGATGGGAGCGGTAGTCGATCACCACCTTGGCGCCAAGGCGGGCCACCGTTTCAACAATCGACTTACCGATTCCGCTGTTGCCGCCCGTCACGATGATCACCTTTCCCTTGAGGAAATTGGAGAGGGTCTCCATGGCGTAGGGATTCGTCGACATGCCGTTTGATCACTCATCCGCAGGGTATGCATGGCGGCGGTAACAGACCACAGCTGACAACCACCAGGACCAAGGACAAGCTGAGCTGGGGCCCACCGCAACAAGAGACCGTGAACAACAGCGACCAAGGCATTGCTCTTGGCTACTGGCACCTTTGGCGTGATGCCGATGGCATCAGTCGACAGACCTACTGCGAGCTCAGCGGTTTTGAGTTGATCCAACTGGGACCGCGCAATACCCCTCTGTTCAACCGGGTGATTGAGAACGAGTTAATGGCCACGGCCGTGGTCTTACCCGTGGGTTGGAAAGCGAGCTGGCATGAAAACCCAGCACCCAAATTGATCTATGTGCTCAAGGGGCGCTGGGCCATCACGAGCATGGATGGCCAGCGCATTGAAGTGGGGCCTGGCGAGTTCTCCTTCGGCGGCGATCAGAACTGCATCACCGATGCAGAGGGACGCTGCGGTCACCTCTCCGAACAACTGGGGGATGAGCCCTGCATCCAGATGGCCATCCAACCGCGGGATGAGCGCTGGCTGAATCTGCAACCGGGTTGTTTTGCCCAGCCATGAGCCCGCTTGCTCCTCACTGCGACTGCCTCGACCCGCGCTTCAAGCAGCTGGTGCTCTTCAACGCGGAGCTCGAGCTACTTGCGGAGGGATTTCGCTGGCTGGAGGGTCCGCTCTGGTTTGGAGACCACCACTGCCTTCTGTTTAACGACATCCCCAACAACCGCACGCTGCGCTGGAGCGAACGCGATGGGGTCAGTGTCTTTCGGGAACCCTCTGACTTCGCCAACGGACAAGCCCGTGATGCCGCTGGACGCCTGATCCAATGCCACCACAGCAGTCGCTGTCTCACCCGACTGGAACACGACGGACAGGTGACGACCCTGGTGGATGCGGCCGAAGGTAAACGCCTGAATGCACCGAACGATGTCGTGGTGAAGCGGGATGGATCGATCTGGTTTAGCGATCCCCTCTATGGCCTGCTCAATGACTACGAAGGGGGCCGGCAAGCCTCTGAGCAACCCGCTGCGCTCTATCGCCTGGACCCTGAAACAGGCGAGCTTGATGCAGTGATCCGCGACCTCGACGGACCGAATGGTCTGGCCTTCTCACCCGATGAGCAGTGGCTGTATGTCGCTGAGACAGGAGCCCCTGACGCCGATGAACCGCGGCAACACATCATTCGCTATCCAGTCGCAGCCGATGGACGCAGCCTGGGACCGGGTCAGTTCTTTCACAAAGTCAATGTCGGCTGGGCCGACGGATTTCAAATCGATGAGCAGGGGAACCTCTGGTGCAGCGCCGGTGATGGCGTGCATGTGATTGCCGGGGATGGAGCGCTCCTCGGAAAAATTCGTGTTCCCCAACGGGTCTCGAACCTCTGCTTTGGCGATCGCTACGGCAGTCGCCTCTTCATCTGTGCCTCGAACCAGCTCTATTCCCTCTTCACCAACACCCGAGGTGCCCGATGACTCCCCAGATCAAAAGCATCGGCTTTAGCTGCTCAGATGCCAACCGCGTCTGCGCGTTCTACGAAGCGAACCTGGGCTTCAGCCCGGTGGCCGCATTCGACATCGACGCCGGTCCCTACGCGGAGCTCATCGGCCTGCCTGGAAGCCGCTTGCGCCTGCACCAACTCCAACTCGGCCAGGAGCGATTGGAGCTGACTGAGGTGCTGGCACTGGGGCCAGGACTGCGCCCAGGGCGTCCGATTCAGCAGGATTCCAGAAGTTGCGATCTCTGGTTTCAGCACATCTGCATCGTGGTCTCCGACATGGCGAAGGCGGCGGAGCCGATCACGGCCCAGGTGCAGGCCGGTGCGCTTCAGCCCATCTCCACTGGACCGCAAACGTTGCCGGAGTGGAACCAAGGGGCGGCTGGAATTCAGGCCTACAAATTCCACGACCCCGAAGGGCACTGCCTTGAGCTGCTGCAGTTCCCAGGGGGCAAAGGCGATGCCCGCTGGCATCCCAGCACGCCTAGGGGCACCTTCCTTGGCATCGACCACAGCGCCATTGCCAACGCCAACACCGAACGCAGCACCGCGTTCTATGGAGAACTCCTCGGCCTGCGCTTTGGCGGTGATGGGGTGAACCATGGCCTGGAGCAGGACCGGCTGGATGGCCTGGAGGGAACGCGGGTCCACATCAGTGCCCACCGCTGCCCCGAGGGAGCGGGGGTGGAATGCCTGAACTACATCGAGCCCACCGGGGGGAGGCCCCTGCCGGTCGATCAATCCGCGGCAGACCTGGCCCACTGGCAGATCCGCCTTGAGGTCGCTGAGCTCGATGCCATCAGCCAACGTCTCGAGTCCTTTGGCGGCTCGCACGTGTCCGACGGAGTGCAGACGCTGAACAGCGAGCAGGCTGCGCTCTTGGGTTTCCAGCGGGGATTGCAGGTGCGCGATCCAGACGGCCACCAGCTGCAGTTAATCAGCGTGGATTAAGCGCGGCCGGTTTCGGTTGTGATGTCTAGTTTTCGGGAAGTCACGGAAGTGCTGTGGACGTCACTCTTGTGAATTTGCTGGTGCCCGATGCACCCGCAGGTCTGGCCCCTTCGCCTATTGCGGAAGCCTCCTTGCTGGTGCTGCGGGTCTTTACGGGGATCTGCTTCATCCGCCATGGCTGGCCGAAGCTGAAAAACCTGCAGACCTGGTCGCAAATGTTGGGCACCCCGGCCTGGCTCTGCTTTCTCTCAGCCGGATCGATGTGGGCCGGCGGCATCGCGCTGGTGGCCGGAATCCTGACCCCGATTGCGGCCTTTGGAATTCTGGTGTCGATGGCCTACGCCATGGTCCTGGAGATGAAGGGTGGACTGCCCTTCGTTGCCGTTGACCCCTATCTGATTCCAGAAGGGGACTACGCCGGCCCCCTGGGGGTGGGCGAGCCCCCCAGCTGGGAGAAAGCGGCGATGTATGTCGTGATGTGTGTTGTCTTGATCGGTTGCGGCGGCGGCTTCTTCTCGCTGGATCACGCCATTACCGAGCAGGTGCTCCAGACCGGCCTCACCCTCTAGGTCTTCAGGCGAGCCGTCAGGTGCTCGCCCACACGAATGGCATTGGCGATGGCGGTGAGGGATGGATTCACCGCCCCAATGCTGGGGAAGAAGCTGGTATCGACGACATACAGGTTGTCGAGCTCATGGGCCTTGCAATTGACATCGAGCACCGAGCTCGCCGGATCCGTGCCAAACCGGCAGGTCCCAGCCTGGTGACCAACGGCCGCGATGCCCATGGCATTTTTGATGTACACCTGACGCTCCACCAGGTGTTTCTTCAAGTAGAGCTTGTCGAGGATTCCCTGAAGGCGACCCCAGAGCCGATCCGCTGAGGTCTGGTTATTGACCTTGTAGTTCAGGTGAATGTGCCCCCCCGCATCGATCGTCACCCGGTTATTTGGATCCGGAAGATCCTCCGTTGACACCCAAAAGTCGAGGGCGTGTTCGGCGATTTTGTCCATGGTCCAGCCCGGAACCAGGAAGGTCTCCAGCGGGGCGTAGCCCTTCATGATCGCGCCGCGGGTCTTACCCGTCATTTGAATATTGCCCATCGGGTAGTCGTAATCGGCATCGCCGAAATACCAGTCATTGATTGAGATGGTCTTCTGGAAGACCGTTGGATTGGGCTCGTGGGACAGGGCAACGGCGGCCTTGCTGTTGTGGAACATGTAGTTCCGGCCCACCTGATCAGAGCCATTGGCCAATCCGCGGGGATGACGATCGTTGGCCGACATCAACAGCAAGCGGGCGCTATTGGCCGCGCCGCAACTCACCACAACAACATCGGCCTTGTAGCTGAGCTGTTCCCCATCGCGTTCCACCTCAACGGAGGTGACGGCACTCCCCTCTGGATTGGTCACCAGACGCTTCACCTCAGCGCGGGTCAAGAGGGAGACATTGCCGCTTTCCTTGAGCGCCGGTCTGACACCACAGACCTCGGCATCACCTTTGGCATGCACCAGACAGGGGAAGCCATCACAGTTGTTGCAGCGCCTGCAGCGGCTGATCTCCATATTGGCTTCATTCAGCATCACGCCACTGGGGGCGTGAAACGGGTTCAATCCGGCCGAACGCAGATCATCGGCAAGCTGTTGAATCCGCGGTTCATGGGAAATCGGCGGATGGGGATAGGGCGCTGAACTTGGGGGGTCGGTGGGGTCCTCACCGCGAAGTCCATGGACGTGATACATCTCCTCAGCCTTTTGGTAATAAGGCTCGAAATCGCTGTAGCGCAGGGGCCACGCCGGGGAGACGCCGTCGCGGTGTTCCAGCTCCTCAAAGTCCCGCTGCCGCAGACGGAAATGGTGGGCGCCGTACATCTTGGTGGCACCACCGACGAAGTAATGACTTCCTGGCTGGAACGGCTGGCCCTTGCCGTCGTACCAGATGTCTTTGGAGACGTATCGACCCTTCTGAAAAACAGCTTCGGCATCCCAATTCTCCGGTTCCTGGGGCAACCAATCCCCGCGCTCCAGGATCAAGATGCGCAGACCCGTCGGCGCGAGAACCCGCGCCAAGGTGCCGCCACCAGCACCACTGCCAATGATCACCAGATCGAAGTCCTGACGATCGGGCTTCTGCAGTTGTGCCTCGAACACTGGATCAACCAGCCACTACCCGCAAACTAGAAACGGGCTCAATGGCTGTCCGCTGATTGTGATGAAGGGGCGCCTGGCGCTGGATAGCGGCTGAGCTGATTGATCATCTTGCAGACCATGGCCGTCCAACCGGTTTGGTGACTCGCCCCGACCCCCCGGCCGTTGTCGCCGTGGAAATACTCGTTGAACAGCATCAGATCCCGCCAATGGGGATCGTTCTGAAACAGCTCCACATCGCCCAAGAAGGGCCGCTGACCGGAGGCATCACGGCGAAACAAATTGACCAAACGATGCTGCAGTTGCAGCGAGACATCCCAAAGATTCATCCAGCAGCCAGAGCCGGTGGGGAACTCCACCTTGAAGTCATCGCCGTAGTAGTGGCCAAACTTCTGCAGGGACTCAATCAAGAGAAAGTTGATTGGGATCCAAACGGGACCGCGCCAGTTGGAGTTACCACCAAACATCGCCACCGGGCTATCGGCTGGGCTGTAGGCCAAGGTTTGGGTCTCACTCCCCTCGGTGAAGCTGTAGGGCTGGTCTTCGTAGACCTTCGAGAGGGCGCGAATGCCGTAGGGCGAGAGAAACTCTGATTCGTCAAAGAGCCTCTCGCAGATGCGGCGGAGCCGCTGCTCCGGCACCAGGGCAAACAGCAGGCGGTCATGGCGCCATTGCCCGAAGTGATCCAACAACCAATCAGGGCTGGTGCGTTCATGCAAAAACCAGCTCAAGCTCTGGGTGACATCAAGAACAGGCAGCCGTTTGATCGTCTCAACGTCAAAGCTGGCCACAGCCAACAGTGGAATCAGGCCAGAGACCGAGCGGGTCCGCAGGTATTCCGTCGATCCATCCGGTCGTTTGATGACGTCGTAATAGAAGCCGTCCTGCTCATCCCAATTCAGGTAGCCGCGATTGCCGGGCAGGTTCAGCGTCAGGGCCAGCTGAACAAAGTCGTAGACAAACCGCTCCGCGATATCGGCGTACTCGGGTTCCGTGCGCGTCAATTCCACACTGATATTGAGCAGGTTCAGGCTCAAGGAGGCCATCCAGGCGGTCCCGTCGCACTGCTCAATGCGGCTGCCATCGGCCAAGGGGTAACGGCGATCAAACACCGCGATGTTGTCGAGACCGAGGAAGCCCCCCTCAAAGAGGTTGTCTCCCCCCCGGTCATTACGGTTCGCCCACCAGCCGTATTCCAGGATCAACTTCCGCAGGGCCGCATGCAGAAAGCCCAGATCGCCCTCGTCGTTCTGCTTGCGCTCGATCTGAAAAATGCGCATCGCCGCCCAGGCGCCAATCGGCGGGTTGGGATCAGAGAGGGCCCACTCGTAGGCAGGGGTTTGCGCATTCGGCGCCGTGTAGTGGGGCGTCCGCAGAACCATCGCCTGTTGCTTGGCCGTCGCCGGATCGATCACCGCAAAGGCGACCGCATGGAACATCAGGTCCCATTGGCAGAAGTAGGGGTACTCCCAGGCATCGGGCATCGAAATCACGTCGTGGGCATGCAGCCGCTGCCATTCCGCGTTGTCCGTCGCCCAGCGCTGGGGGGGTGGCACCGGGGAGGTCGGATCGCCGTCCAGCCAGCGCAGAACACTCCAGCCGTAGTACTTCTTGCACCAGAGCAACCCCGCCGCGGCGCTGCTGTGGATTAAACGGTCCTCCTTGGAGAGGTTGGGAACACGCTCGGCGAAGAACTCATGCCATTCCCGCTCCCTTTGCACAAACAGGGCATCAGTCTCAGGACCAAAGGCCTCATTCCCGCTGGTCTCGTCCTGGGCCATCAGGCGCAGGTCCACCTGCCATTCCTCGCCAGGTTGCAGGGTGCGCTGCAGGAGGCGAGCAGCCTTGGTCCCGCTCTGCTGGGGGTTGATCGCCCCCTGCTCGGACTCGATCAAATAGCGGTGGAAGCCATCTTTTTGATAGGGCCGCGTATTGGGCTGTTGATAGAGGCGTTCGGTGTTGGTTTCGTTGTCGGTAAAAATCCAACGCCCTTCATTACGGCAGTGGAGTTCGTAGCCGCCCAAGCCACCACCAACCTGGGCCTGCAGGACATCACCCTTGAGACCCATCGGCTGCTCCTGCTCATCCGGGTAGCCCCAGCTCCAGGTATTGCGTAACCAGAGGGTGGGCAGCAGGGTCAACGGAGCCGCCTGATCACCGCGGTTGATCACCCTCAGGCGAATCGCCAGGTCGCGGGGGGAGCGCTTGGCGTACTCGATAAAGACATCGAAATAGCGGCTCTCGTTAAAGATGCCGGTGTCGACCAGTTCGTACTCGGGTTGATCGCGACTGCGCCGGCCGTTCTCAGCAATCAGGTCTTCGTAGGGAAAGCGCTGCTGCGGGTACTTGTAGAGCCCACGCATGAAGCTGTGGGTCGGCGTATTGGCGAGGTGGAAGTAGTAGTCCTTGAGATCCTCGCCGTGGTTCCCCTCGCCGTTGGCCAAGCCAAAGGGGCGCTCCTTGAGGATTGGATCCTGCCCATTCCAAAGGGCCAGCGAAAAGCAGAGGCGACACTCCGAGTCGCAGATCCCCAGCAGACCGTCCTCGCCCCAGCGATAGACCCGTGAACGGGCATGGTCATGGGGAAAGGAGGTCCAGGCGTTGCCATCGGCGGAGTAGTCCTCTCGAACCGTCCCCCATTGCCGCTCCGGCAAGTAACTGCCCCAAAGCGACCAAGGCACCTGGTCCTGGTCCCGTTCCGCCATCCGGCGGAGTTCAGAGGTCGCCTGGCCCGAGCCGCTGGTCACAGCACACCCAACACCTGATCGCCAATCCGCAGGGCGTTGGCGATCACCGTCAGCCCCATGCCCACGGCCGGACAACTGGGGAAGACGCTGGCATCAG
>NZ_JAFMFX010000016.1:0-35361 GCF_017855895.1 Vulcanococcus sp. CPBay_Sum15L08_68
TGGCAGCACTCCAGGTGAGCTCCGGGGTGAGTGGCGCGGAAGGATCGCGCGGCACGGGCAGCAGCTCGCGCAGCAGTTGGGCGTAGGTGATGTTGACCCCGACGGTGGCGTTGAGCCGTTGCACGAGGGAACTGATCAGGCGCTCCTGGGTGATCGAGAGATCCACCTCGCTGGAGAGTCCCGTTTGGTAGCGCAGCCGTACGTCGCGGAAGGCTTCGAGGGCCGCGGCGACCCCGCGCCGAGCTGAGGCCAATTTGGCCAGGCTCGCCTCGTGGTTGAAGAAGGCCGCCTCCAGCCGCAACCGAATCGCATTGCGCCGGGCCGCATAGTCCTGTCCGGCGGCTTCGACGCGGCGCTGCAGGGCCCGGGTCTCGCCGCTGGTGGTGCCGGCATCAAACAGCAGCCAGCGGACGCTGAGGCCCAGGGACCAGTCGTAGCCACTGGTGTTCAGGGTGGGGATCACGGTGGAGCCGCAGCAGCCCCCATTGCTGGTGGTGATGTTGAACTGATTGACGTTCTGGCCGTAGCTGCCGCCCCCGGCAAACAGGGCCAGCCGCGGCAGCAGTTGGGCGGCGGTGGCATCTTTTTGCCGCGCCAGGGCGGTGCGCGTCGCCAGGATTGCCTCGAGTTCGGGGTTGCCGCGGTAGGCCGCCAGCAGGCTCTGCTCAAGGTCCAGGGGCCAGTGGGGCATCACGGCGATGGGATCGCTGGCACTGGGGGTGACCGTGGCGGGAAGGTTCAGGACCAGGGCCAAGCGGCGCCGGGCGATGGCGCGATCGGCCAGGGCCTGGATCAGGGCCTCTTGGTCACTGGCCTCAATGGCGCGGCGGCGCAGGACATCGACCCGGGGCACCAGACCCGCCAATTTCAGATCGAGGGAGTCCTGCAGGATCAGCAGGTCATCGCGCACCGCGGCGTCCTGGATGCGGACGTTCTGATCGGCCTGCTGCAGCTGGTAGTAGGCCTCGCTGATGTTCAGTTGCAGTTGGCGCAGCTGGTTGCCATAGAGCTGCCGCTCCCGCTCCAGCACGGCTCGTGCGGCCTGCACCCGGGGCGTGCGGGCGAAGTCCAGGAGGGCGTAGTCCAGTTGCAGCCCGGCGGCGCCGACGTTGCTGGATTGGTTGAGGTAAGCCCCCCCTTCGGTGGGGACATAGAAGGCTCCCCCCGGCTCAAACAGGGGCCCCAGGTTCAGGTTGCCGTTGCCGACGGAGGCGGTGTTGTTCGAACTGATTTGGCCGGTGCTGCCGCCGGCGACCGCACTGATCCGCGGCCAGTAGGTGCCAAGGGCCGCCTGCAGTTCATCGAGGGAGGCCGCGACCCGCTCCCGTTGGGCGAGGAGCTCCGGGTTGTTTTTGAAGCCCAGGGCAAGGGCCTCGAGCAGGCTCAGGCCCTCAACGACTCCTTTTTGGAGCTGTTGGGGCGTCGGAAGGCTCAGGGGTGCGGGGGGAGCGGCTTGCCCCGGCTGCAGCTGTTGGCTGGGTGCCCGATTGGGCTGCAGCAGGCTGCTGGGAATGGGGGCCGTGACGGCTTCCCGTGGCGGAATCCCCTGGGGGTCGGGGGGGATCAGGGCATCAAGGACCCGCAGCTGCTGATCCAGGGCCCGCCAGCTGCGCTCGAGCTTCTCCACCTCGGGGGAGCTGGCTTCGATGTTGGGTTGCCCGAGTGCCAGCGGGCTGCACAGGCTCGCCAACGCCAGGCCGCCGGCCAGGCTCAAGATTCGGCTTGCCGCAGCGAGGCGCAACGTCCGGGGGAAGTTGTGATGCAGTCTGCCGAATCTGGCCAGAATCGCCTTAGCCCAGCATCCTGTCGCTATGTGGCAGCAACGGCGGCAACAGCTCCAGCAGGGTTGGGTTGGTCTGAGCGACCACAACCAAGTCGGCGTCTGCCTGGCGGGGGTCGGCGGGGTCCTGGCGCTCTGGGCGTTGTTCTGGCCGGTGCCGACCGAGGTGAGCGGTCAGGGCGTGTTCCTCTATCCCGATAACGCTGGGGTGCTCAATGCCCGCTCCGGAGGGCAGGTCCTCGACGTCAAGGTCAAGGTTGGCGAACCGGTGCGCAAGGGGCAGGTCTTGATGACCCTCTACCTGCCGGTTCTGGAGAAACAACTGGCGCAGCAGCGGGGCAACCTGGCGCAGCTGGAGCGGATCAACGCCGATCTGGACCAGCGCGATCTGCGGCGGCTCGAGACCGAAAAGCGCGCCGTGGAGGTCGCCCTGGCGAAGTTGACGGACGACAGCGCCCGCTACGCCTCACTCCAGTCCACCTACAGCACGAAGCTCAGCAACCTCGACTGGCTGGCTCGCCGGGAAGTGGTGGCACCGCTCTCCCGCGAGGTGGTTGCCGTTCAGCAGGGCTTCACCAACACCAGCGTGGACCTCGATGCGGTGAAGATCCAGCGCAAGAAGGTTCTGACCGACTACGAGCAGGTGAAGCTCACGATCGAGACCGAGGCGCTGAATCGCCGCTACCAGATCGACGACCTCAAGCGGCAGATTCGCGTCACCGAAGCGCAGATCGCCTACGACGGGGAGGTGTTGGCGGGCCGGGACGGCAGCCTGCTCGACATCCAGGTGATCTCCGGGCAAACCGTCTCCACCGGGCAGCGCCTGGGCACCATTGGCCGCCCCCAGAAACCCGGTGCCAAGGCTCCGCCCCTGCGGGCCGTGGCCTATTTCTCCCCGGCTGATGCCCGCCGCCTTCCCTTGGGACTGCGGATGGAATTGGTGCCGCAGTGGAAACAACGGGGGCGCTTTGGCGGGATCGTGGGCCAGGTCAGCCAGGTGCTGACCCTGCCGGCCACCGAGGACGACGTCTCCACCACCACCGGCAACCCCCAGTTGGCAAAGGCCCTGACCAAGGAGGGGCCGGTGATGCGCGCCGAGATTGAACTGGGCCGCGATCGCTGGAGCAATGACGGCTACCGCTGGACCCTCTCGGGCGGTAGCGGTGTCTTTCCGGTGCGCGATGGCCTGACCCTCAACGCCTACGGCTATGTGGAATGGCGCTCCCCCTTGAGTTATGTGCTCCCGGGGCTGCGCTCCCTCACCGGTGGCTATCGCACCCTCAGAATTGACGCCCTATGGAACCGTCCTTTCCTCAGGCAGCCCGGAACCTTGGAGTGAAGCTCAAGGCCTGGCGCTTGCCTCCCCTTCGCAACGCCCTGCTGCGCAAGGAGTTGCCCTGGTTGGTGGCGGAGGTGGTTCTGCTGCTGATCCTGTTCAACGCCAACGCCCCCGAGCTCTGGTTCTGGCTCGTGGTTTTGCTCGTGGTCCTGGGCTATCGCGTGGAGCGCTGGTGGGCGTCGAGGCCTGAGTCCTAGCGGGGCAGCACGCTCGACCAGGTCCGCTCGGCATCCTGCATGGCCTGTTCGGCCTGCCTGCAGAGCAGCAGCCGAGCGGCGATCCGCTCCAAGCGCTCAAGAGGGATGCGGTTGAGGTTGGGGTCCGCGAGTTCGCGGTTGAGATCCAGCCAGGCCTGGGGCAAGGCCAGCGCAGAGCTGGGTGGTTGCGGCAGGGTTCGCCGCCGGCCGCTGAACCGCTGCTCCCATTGTTCGAGCCGTTGGCCCAGGACCTGCAGCAAGGCCGCCTCGCCCTGATGCAGCCGCTCGATCAGGGCGCTGTCGTTGAGGGTCGGGGCCCGGCGCACCATGCCGCCAACCATCATGACCAGACGGGAGCAGGCGTCATCGAGGCACTGCACCAGCTGAACGCTGGGATGGCGGTTTGCCCCTTCCCCCAGTTCCACGCTGAGGGCTGGGCGCAGGGCCCGCAGGCTGATCAGGCGAGCGCGCAGGCGCTTGTAGTCCTCAATGCCTGGCCCTTGCGCTTCGCTGTTCAGCAGGCGCTGGGCCAGGTCCTGGTAGGTCCGCCTCAGGTCGCCGAATAGCTCGCCGTACTGCCGCAGGACGGTATCGAGGCTGCGGGTCGGCCAGAACAAGCGCAAGCTCAGCAGGCCCACCAGCACGCCAAAGGCCGTCCAGAAAAAGCGCAGGGGAATCCAGGTGCCGAGGTTGGCGGAGTGGGAGAGCCAGCCCATCACCACAATCAGGCCGCCGACCTTGTAGCCGACCAACAGCTTGAGCCACCCTCCCAAGAGCCGTAGGGCCGCCAGGGTGATGGCGATGGCGATGGGCATGGGCACATCGCGCAGGCCCCAGTAGCCCACCAGCAGCAGAACTGAGCCCAGCACGGTGCCGAGTAGCCGCTGACGGCCCAATTCGATCGCCCCGCCGTAACTGCCCGTCCCAACGGACACCACCGCCAGAGGGGAATAGAAGCCATAGGCCAAGCCGGTCATGGCGGCGAAGCCATTGCTCAGGCCGGCGGCCACCGCCAACCGCAGTTCGGCGCGGCTGATCAGCATGGCCGCCGGGCCAAGCTGCCCAGGCTGGCGTGCAGGGGCCTGGTCTCTTCCTCGAGGGCCAGCAACTGCAGCAGCGGGAGTCGTTGGCTCTGGGCGAGCTGTTGCCAGCGCTGCGGCTCACGCCGCGGTGTGGCCTGTGCGCCCCCCTGGAGTTGTCGATGCAGGCCGGCGATGCTCTGCTGCAGCGGCGTCGCCTGGGCGATGTCGAGTGGGGGTAGGCCTTCGATCAGGCGCTCCCAGGCAATCCAGTGGAACTGGACGATCTGCCAGAGCCGTAGGCGTTGCTGCCAGCGGCTGGAGCGCAGCCGCTTCTGGCGGGGGCCCCGGCGTTCCCGCTCCACCAGATCCGTCATCCGCATCAGGTTGCCGGTCAGGGGCGCTGTATTCAGTGGCGCCGGTCGCTCGTGTTGACCATCCAGCCAGGCCTGGTAGCGCTCGAGTTGCCCCTGCAGATCAGCTAGTAGGTGCTGGTCGAGGCTTTGTAACTCGCGGTAGCTGTTGCGCGGCCAGAACAGCAGTCCCACCCCCAAGGCCACCAGACAGCCGACCACGGTGTCGAGGCCGCGGTTGAAGACGTAGTCCCAATCGAGGGCCTCGTAGCGGGGAATCATCAAGAACATCACGCTCAAGGTGGCGGCGGTGCTCAGGCCCGATTGCCAGCCGAACAGGCGCAGGACCGGGATCATCAAGAGGATCGAGACCAGCACCCCCATCCAGCCGCTGAGGATCGTGTGGACCACAAAGGTCACCAGTCCACCGATCACCGTGCCCATCACCCGAGCGGTTGCGGCCTTGACGGTGTGGTCATCGTTGTCATCAACAACAATCACCACCGCCATCAGCGGATACCAAACAAACTCAATGCGCTCAAACCACAGGGCAATCGCTGCCGTGAGGAACACCGCCGTGAACATCTTCAGGGTGTTGCGCACCAGCAGTGCGTCCACGGGCCGCGGCGTTCTGGGTCTGCGGGGAGCTTATGGAGGTCTGCGCTGATGGGCTCAATCTTGTTGGCGAACGCCTGGTCCTCGACCCTGGACGTCGACCTGACGGTGCTGTTGCGTCTGGGGTTATCGGTCTTGTGTGGTCTGGCGGTGGGCTACAACCGCGCCCAGCACTTCGCTCAGCCCCAGACGAATCGGCTGCGGGTGCACGTGCTGGTCGGTCTCAGTGCTTGCCTATTGGTTCTGGCGGCGGGGGACCAACCCGATGCGCGCAGCCGGGCGATTCAAGGGATCGCCACTGGAGTGGGTTTCCTGGGGGCCGGCGAGATCCTGGTGGATCGCGGCGGGGAGTCGTTTGGAGGGCAGCAACCGCGGGTGCACGGCCTCACCAGTGCCGCATCGATCTGGTTCACAGCCGCCCTCGGGGTGACGGTGGCGGCATCAACGCCGGTGCTGGCGATCACTGCTTTGCTCCTGGCCCTCGTGGTGCTCTCTCAACACGCCAAGAGGCCCCATGTCTGAGACCAAGCCCGCGTTCTGGAGCCTGAAGCCCTGGTGGTGCCAGCCCTGGTCGATCCTGTTGACCGGTGTCCTGGTGATCGCCGGCAGCTGGCTGCTGTTGCACCGCTGGTGGATCAGCGCACCGGTGGCTGTGGCTGTGTTGGCCTGGTGGGGCCTGTTTCTGGTGCTGGTTCCCGCGGCTTACCTGGATGAGGCAGGCGAGCCCGAGAAGAGGCCCTAGAAGAGAAACTTGAAGCGCTCGGAGCTGCCGGCGGCTGCGGCCCCAGCGGCGGTGGCTTCGGGCCATTCGGCCTTCCAGTAGCTGATGCCCTCATGCATGAAGGGGCGGCCGCCGAGGCGCTCGGCGTTCAGCTCGGTGCTGCCCATGGCACTGATCAGGCCACCAATCTCCATCGGCCCGAGGTCCGTGCGCAGGTCCTTGCCGGCGACAGCGAGCAGAGCGGGGAGCCGCACCAGGCTCTCCGGGCGGGTGATCTGTTTGAACAGGGCCTTGAGCACCAGGCGCTGGCGATCCAGGCGGCCGATGTCCCCCATCTCGTCGTGGCGGAACCGCAGGAAGCCCTCGAGGTCTCGGCCCTTGAGGACCTGGCGGCCTGGCTGCAGATCGATGTGCAGGCCTTGGGTGTTGTCGTGGTACCACATGCGCTTGGGCACGTTGACCTCAAGGCCGCCCAGGGCATCCCCCAGGCGCCGGATCACCGCCAGGTTCACCAGGATGTGGTGACGCACCGGACGTCCCAGGTGCTTGGAGAGCTCCGCCTTGACCGCATCGGGGCCGCCATAGGCGTAGAGGGCGTTGGCCTTCACCGGGCCAAAGCTGCTGGAGTTGATGTAGGTGTCCCGGGGCACCTGCAGCAGCTTGGTGACGCCGTTTTGCACACGCATCGTGTACATCACGTCGGTATTGCCGCCGCCGACGTCGGTTCCCAGGATCACCACATCGGCGTCACTGAGGCTGTTCCAGCTGCTGAAGGGATTGACCAGCTGGTGGCGCTCGCTCACCTGGGGACTGCTGAGGTAGTCCGCGACGGGAGAGGCCAGCAGGAGTCCACCACCCAGCCCAAAGCCAATGGCCGTCAGCATCGCTGCGCGCTCATCGCGGCGGCGGGGCATCGGGCTGGCGGGGGCTGTTTTCAGGGTGGGACTCTTCATTCTCACAATTTATTTCTTTTTCTGGCCCCCATCTTGTGGTAACCCCTGCATTGGTGCCACTTCTTTGGCTGGTTAGAGGGCTAGGGCCTCGTCCTGCCGTAGCCCCGCCTGGACCCGCCAGAGATTGACGTAGGCCCCACCGGCGGCGATCAGTTCCTCGTGGCTGCCGCTCTCGACGATCCGTCCCTGGTCCATGACCACGATCCGATCGGCATGGCGCACGGTGGACAGGCGGTGCGCAATCACCAGGGTGGTGCGCTCGGCGGTGATTCGATCGAGGGAGCGCTGAATCGCCGCCTCGGTTTCGTTGTCCACCGCCGCCGTTGCTTCATCGAGGATCAAGACGGGTGGATTTTTGAGGATGGCCCGGGCCAGGGCGATCCGTTGGCGCTGTCCACCGGAGAGGCGCTGGCCCCGCTCGCCCACCACCGTGTCGTAGCCCTGCGGCAGCTCCTCAATGAAGCGGGAGGCCTCCGCCAGTTGTGCGGCCTGCTCGATCTCGCCCCGCGTGGCCTCGAAGCTGCCATAGGCAATGTTCTCGGCCACGGTCCCGTGGAAAAGGAAGACCTCCTGGCTCACCAGGCCGATCGCCTTGCGTAGATCCCCCAGTTCCAGCTCTTCGATCGGTTGGCCATCCAGGCGGATCGTTCCGCCCTGCAGCCCATAGAGACGCAGCAGCAATTTGACGATGGTGCTTTTGCCTGAGCCCGTGGCCCCGACGATTCCCAGGGTGCTGCCGGCGGGGATCTCCAGGTCAAAGTTGCGTAGCAGCAGCTCCCTGCCGCTGTAGCCAAAGCTCACCTGCTCAAAACGGATCTGCCCGCGCACGCTCTGGCTGGGCAGGGGGCGATGGCCGCTGGGGATCGCGATCGGTGTGTCCACCAGGTCCAGCACCCGCTGGGTGGAGGCCATGGCCCGCTGGTAGTCATCGAGGGTGCGGCCCAGGCTGGTCAAGGGCCAGAGCAGGCGCTGGGTGATGAAGACCAAGAAGGAATAGGTGCCGACATCGATCACCCCGCGCCAGGCCTGGAGGCCGCCAATGACCAGGATCGCCAGGAAGGCAAACAGGATCGCGAAGCGAATCAGGGGAATAAAGGCCGCCGAGAGTCGAATCGCCCGGCTGTTGCTGCTCTGGTAAGCACGGCTCTGGCTGCAGAGACGATCGGTCTCCCACTGCTCAGCGGCGTAGCTCTTGATGGTGAGCATGCCTCCGAGGTTGTTGGCCAGTCGGCTGGCCAGGTCTCCGGCCCGCTCGCGCACCTCGCGGTAGCGCGGTTGCAGGCGCTTCTGGAAATGCAGGGAGCCCCAGAGAATCAAGGGGATGGGCAGGAAGGAGACCCCAGCCACCGCAGGTGAGAGCCAGACCATGGCGCCCCCCACCGCCAGCACGGTCGTGATCAGTTGCAGAACCTCGTTCGCGCCGTGGTCAAGAAAGCGCTCGAGCTGGTTGATGTCGTCGTTCAGGATCGCCAGCAGGCGGCCGCTGGAGCTCGATTCAAAAAAGCCCATCTCCAATCGTTGGAGATGGTCGTAGGCCTCCAGCCTGAGCTCGTGCTGCACCGTCTGGGCCAGGTTGCGCCAGAGCAGGGCGTAGAGGTACTCGAACAGCGACTCCGCGCTCCAGATCACAAAGGACAGTCCGGCCAGGACGCCCAGTTGCCCTGGGATAGTCGTCACCCCCCAGCTGGCCAGCCATGAGGTGTCCTGCTGCACCACCACATTGACCGCCAGGGCGATCAGCACTGGAGGAGCCAAGTCGAACAGCTTGTTCAGGACTGAGCAGAGTGCTGCGAGCCGGACCAAGCGGCGATGGGGCCTTAGGGCACGCAGGAGGCGGCGCAGTGGGGGTTGGGCTGGGGTCATGGCGCCATTCAAAGGCGCCGGGCTGAATTCAATATGAAGCTGCTCACTGGGAACTGATTTCTGGGTTTCACCAGCGTTAGAACCGTGGTGTCTCCAACAGGAGGGTGTCTATGACCCGTTCGAGATCGTTCCATCGCTTCCATCGCTGGACAGCCAAGCTGAGAAGGCGTTCCCTGCGCAGCGCCTTACCTGAGCCCAGGGAAGGCGAACTGCAGCCGATCCATCCCGTCTCCGAAGTCCGTTGCCGCGAGTGGCAACGGGATCAGCTGCTGGATCTGATCGAGAACGAGGACGTCGAAGTCGCCGTCTGACCAGCAAAAAATCCCTGGACGTGAGCCCATTGCGGGCTCCATCCAGGGATTTTTCTTTGGGCTTGGGGAGGAGTGGCGCCCTGGCATGCAGGGCGCGCCTCAATCACCAGCGGTTGTCGCCGCCGCCGCCGTAGCCGCCGCCGCCACCACCGCCGCCGCCGCCGCCGCCACGGCCGCCGCCGCCACCGCCGTAGCCGCCGCCGCCACCACCGCCGTAGCCACCGCCACCGCCACCGCCGCCGTAGCCACCACGGCCGCCGCCGCCGCCGCCGCCGTAGCCGCCGCCACCGCCACGGTTACCGCCGCCGCCGCCGTAGCCGCCGCGACCGCCGCCACCGCCGCCGCCTTCACGGGGGGTTGCTTTGTTGACGCGGATCATGCGACCCATCCACTCGACGTTCTGAAGATCGTCGATGGCTTTCTGTTCGTCAGCATCGTTCGCCATTTCGACGAAAGCGAAGCCGCGCTTGCGGCCAGTCTCACGATCGAGAGGCAGGCTGCACTTGCTGACCTCGCCGTACTGGCTGAACAGGTCAAGCAAATCCTCTTGTTCAGCTTGGAACGAGAGGTTTCCAACGTAAATGGTCATTCCTTAGACGGAACCTGAAAACTGATTCGTTGATGCTGTGGGGTTCCGTGTGGAGCCTGGAAGCTTTGGGAATCAGGGTTAGCCTACAGCTCCGAGGTCCCAGTGATTTCTTTGGGTCTGGGCGGTAACGAGGCTTAAAGCAAGACCGAAGGGAATCAAAAGAAACGGGTTGATCCCCGATTAATGTCCCATTGTCAGCAAATGAACACCCGCTATCGGGAGCGCCTGATGACGGCACCTGTGCCCTGGAGTTTGGCTTGGAGCAAGACCGGGGAGCTCGCCCCCCAGGATCGCTTTGATCTGTTTCAGACCCTTGTGGCGATCGAAACCGAAGAGGTGCAGCCGTCTTTGGTCGTTGCCGTGGAGAGCATGGGCCTGGCTGAGCTGACCGCGCTCTCCACTGAATCGGTGACGGGCCTCTGTGCCTGAGGCCCGCCTGCGGGCTTGAACTAGCCCTGAACGCGAGAGATCTGAAGTTCGCGATTCAACACCTTGAGACGCTTCAAGTTGTGGAAGACGTCCTCGGGCATGCCCTTGGGCAGGTCCACCAGGCTGTGGCTGTCAAAGATTTGAATCCGGCCAATGCTGCGGCCGTTTAGGCCGGACTCGTTGGCAATGGCGCCGACGATGTTTCCGGGCTTGATCCGGTCGCGCCAGCCCACCTCAATCCGGAAGCGATCCATGTGATCTTCCGGAGGACCCGATTGCTCGCGGGGGCCGCGGCGGGCTCCGGGGGCGTTGCGGGGACCGCGGTCACGATCGCCGAAGCGGTCGTTGCGGCGTCCATCACGGGACTGGGGCTGCTGGCGGATCCAGTTCTCATCGTCATGGACCAGCAGGGGCTGATCGCCGACGGCCATCTGCAGGGCTGCCAAGGCCAGTTGCTCTGGGGCGACCTCGCTTTCCTGGCCGACCCGCTTGATGATTTCTGAGAGCAGGGCCTGCTGTTCGCTGAGGTTGCTGGTCTCTTCGCTGTTGAGCCCCTTCACGGTTTCGCTCAGGCGCTCGCGCAGGCGATCCAGGCGGCTCTGGTTGATGCTCGCGTTGGTGGGGATTTCCATCGGTTCGATGGGGCGACCCACGGCGCGCTCAAGCCCGGTGATGAAGCGGCGCTCGCGCGGCGTCACGAACAGGATCGCGTTGCCGGTGCGGCCAGCACGGCCGGTGCGGCCGATGCGGTGGACGTAGGCCTCGGAGTCGAAGGGGATGTCGTAGTTAATGACCAGGCTGATCCGGTCCACATCCAGGCCGCGGGCCGCCACATCGGTGGCCACCAGCACATCCACGGTGCCGTTCTTCAGGCGCTCAATCGTGCGCTCCCGTTGGCTCTGGGCCACATCACCGTTGAGGACCGCGACGCCATAGCCCTTGGCTTCCAAGGCTTCGGCCACGGTGACCGTGATCGCCTTGGTGCGGGCAAAGATGATGACGCCTTCTTTGGTCTCGGCCTCGAGCACCCGGCTCAGGGCCTCGAGCTTCATCGGACCGTTGACGGTGATGAAGCGCTGCTGAATGCGGCTGGAATCCGACCCTTTGGTCTTGATCGTGATCTCAGCGGGGCTGTTGAGGTACTGATGGGAGATCCGGCGGATCTCGCTGGGCATCGTGGCCGAGAAGAGGACGACCTGACGCTTCTCAGGCAGTTGGCTCAGGACCCACTCGACGTCGTCGATGAAGCCCATGCGCAGCATCTCGTCGGCCTCGTCCAGCACCAGGCTGCGCAGCCCGGAGACATCGAGGGTGCCCTGGCGCATGTGATCCATCACCCGGCCAGGGGTGCCCACCACGACCTGAACCCCGCGCTTGAGCTTGTGGATTTGATCGCGGAAGTCCGATCCGCCATAGACCGGCAGCACCCGCAGATGGGGCAGCTTGGTGGCGTAGCTCTTAAAGGAGTCAGCCACCTGGATGGCCAGCTCGCGGGTGGGGGTGAGCACCAGCACCTGGGGGGTGCGTTGGGTCTCATCCAGGGCCGCCAGCATCGGCAGGGCGAAGGCGGCGGTTTTGCCCGTACCGGTCTGGGCTTGGCCCACCAGGTCGCGGCCGAGCATCAGCTCGGGAATGGCGGCCGCTTGGATCGGGGAGGGTTCGCTGTAGCCGATCTCCTCGAGGGCCTCGAGGATTTCGGGAGAGAAGCCAAACGCTGCAAATCCAGTCTTCTGACTGGGTTCTGCCGTGGTGATTTCGATGCTTTCGCTCGGGGCGCTGTCCTGGCTGCTAGCCAAATCGAGCGCGCTGAGATCCACAGAGCTGGTAGCGCTCTCGAGAGAGGTATTGGTCAAAGTTGGTCTGGGCCTGAATCCTTCGTCGACAGGCCGGCAGACACCCGTTGAAGAAACTGCCTTGCCCTTCACAAAGGGTGAAGAATCAACCTAACACTTGACCCTTTGGTAGTCGTCAGCGAGGCGCTCAATGTCCTCCTCGCTGAGGTGTTCGCCCCGCTGGACTTCAACGATCAGCAGGTTCTCATCCGTTGCGGCAGCCCGGTGCACCGCACCGCAGGGCACCAGCAGGGTGGTGCCGGCCTCCGCCTCAATTGAGGTTCCATCGCATTCCAGCTGACCGGAACCACTGACCACGATCCAGTGCTCCAGCCGGTGTTGGTGGCGCTGCAGGCTGAGGCGGTGGCCGGCCTGGATGCAGAGCCGTTTCACCAGGTACCCATCACCGGAACCGATGGTTTCGAACCAGCCCCAAGGCCGCTGAACGATGCCTGGCTCCGCCATGGGCGCAGGCTAGGTCGGTTTCTTGGCTGCGCCCACCGGTGTGATCAAGGTGGCCTGCCGTTGCGCGCGGGTCAGGCCGGTGTAGATCAGGCGCGGATCCAGAGCCCGGTTCGCCGGCAGCAGGAACAGCACGGTTCTGTATTGGCTGCCCTGGGACTTATGCACCGTCAGCGCAAAGGCCGGCTCCGCTCCACTGAGCTGCGCCGGGTGCAGGAGCCGCTGGCCCGGCATCAAGACCCGGCGCTCCGAGTGGTGTTGAACGACGACACCGATGTCGCCATTGGCAAGGCCTTGGTCGGCGCGGTTGAGGCGATTGAGGACTGGGGTGCCAGGGGGCCAGTGCAGGGGACCGCTTTTGGCGAGGTCGCCCAGCAGGGCGCGGTGTACTGCCTCCACCCCCCAGGGCCCGAGGCGGAGGGGACTGAGCACCACCAGTTCCTCCAGTTGGGCCAGCAGGGCGTCGCTTTGTTCGCTGCTGGGTCTTCCCCCTTGCCACTCCAGGGCTTGGCAGCGTTGACGCAGGGCCGCGGCGTGCTGTTGCAGCGCCTCCAGCAGGGGTGTTGGCAGGCTGCGGCTGGAGGCCTCGAGCCAGCTCACGTTGTCGCTGGCGGTCAGGGCCTGGAGGCTGGGTTGCAGGGCGGCGAGCAGGTCCCCCTGCACTGCATTCGGCTGTTGCCGGAGTTGCTCGGCCAGCTCGGCGATCGCGCCGTCGTTGCGGTAGGTGGTGCGCAATTCGACGGCGGCTGCCCCCAGCAGGCTGAGTCGCTCCGGCCGGCAGAGCTCTTCCAGTACAGCTCCGGTTCCAACGGGCGGCAGTTGGTTGGCGTCGCCGACGAGCAGCAGTCGCGCCTCCGCCGGCAAGGCCTCCAGCAGAGCCGCCATCAGCGGCAAATCCACCATCGACAGTTCATCGACCACCAGCAGATCCAGCTCCAGGGGATGGCGGCGATTGCGGCCAAAGCGCAGCTCCCCCTGGGCCTCCAGCAGCCGGTGCAGGGTGCTGCTGGGGAGGCTCTGAAGCGTTGGATCGAGACCCTGGCTGCCGTGACTGACGGAGCTCGCCAGGCGGGCTGCAGCTTTCCCCGTTGGTGCCGCCAGGTGAATCCGCAGCGATGGTGTCTGGTGCAGGCAGGCGGCCAACATCTGCACGACAGTCGAGGTCTTGCCGGTGCCCGGGCCGCCGGTGAGCAGCACCAGGTCCTGGCCCAGGGCCGCTGAGACGGCTTGGCATTGGCGGGGGTCCAGGCCCGCTTGCGCCGCCGCGGCCAGGGCCGCTTTCCGCTCGCTTTCCTGCAGGGGGCGCCGGCGTTGGGCGCGCTGCTCCAGGGCGCTGAGGCACTGCTGGAGTTGCTCATGCCAGCGTCTCCAGCGCAGCACCAGTCCGTCTTGAACGATCGGTGCTTCCGGGCCCGCGAGCCAGCCGGCCTCCTCCAGGGCCGAGACCGCAGCAGCGGGCCAGTCCTCAGGGGGGACTCCATCGGGCTGCGGGCCCCGTAGATCAAGCCCCAGCTCGCCTTGTTCGAGCGCCTCGATTAAGGCCTGCACCATGGGCTGCAGCAGGGCACTGCCGCGCTGGGGCGGCAGCAGCCGCTGGAGGCTGTCGAGCACTGCGGCGCTCAGGGTGCTCATGGTTGGCCCTCCCGCAGCAGGGCATCAAGGGCGAGGACCCGATCGAGGCTGGGTTGATCCACCAGCACCCCTGGCGTCGGGGCCGTGGGATCGGGGGTGGGGCCGGGCACCCCCCGCAGGAAGACGTAGGCGTAGCCCCCCAGGTGTTGGGCGGGGTCGTAGTTCGGCAGCCGCCAGAGCAGGTAGCGGTGCAAGGCCACCAGGTACAGGTGGGCCTGCAGCGGGTAGTGGCTGCTCGCCATCAGGGTCTCCATCGCCGGCTCGAGGTAGTCGTTGGGGCCGCAATGGGTGACGCTGCCGAGACGATCGCGCTGACCGAGCCAATTGCTCTTCCAGTCCGTCACCCACCAGCGGCCCTCCCAGCAGAAGAGCAGGTCGATCGAGCCGGTCAGGAAGCCTCGGCTGGCCACCTCCAGGGTCTGCAGCGTTTTGGCATAGCTCCCTCCAAAGCGGCCGCCGGGGTGACTGGCGAAGGCCTGGGCCAGGCCGCTGCTGCGCACCAGACGGACCTCCCCTTCTCCGGTCGCCAAGGGGAGATCGAAGTTCATCTCATTGAGCCAAGACCCGGCCTTCAGGTCCCCCAGCCGGCAGGCGCCCAGGGGGCCGCCCAGGGGAGTGAGCATCAGTTGCTGCAGCCCTTCGAAGAGGCCTTCGCACGACGGGCCCCCCAGGCCGGCCCGCTGCAGTTCCTGCTCGATCACCGCATCGGCCTCCTGCCGTTCCCCGCGGGCCACGGCGCCGTAGTCGAGGCGCTCGAGGATGCGGTGCAGGGCATCGCCAGGGCCCGAACCCCGGGGGAAATGGGCGAGGGGGCCCAGCTCGGGCCAGGACGTCGTCGGCTGGGCTGCGTTGCCCTCCTCCAGCAGGGCTTGCGCAAAGCCATCGCCCAAGGCATCGGTGTCACGGCCCTCCTCCTGCTGCTCCGGCGGCAGGCTCACCTGGGAGTGGGCCCAGGCGGAGTAGCTGGCCCTGCCCCAACTGCTGTCGAGGGAGCGCTTGGGACGGGGGCCCAGGCTCAGCACTCCCTCGGCGGGCTCCGGCCGCCAGGGCTGGTGGATCTCTGCAGACGCCTGGATCCGCTCCAGCGGTAGCTCCGTCTCGCGCTCGTCTAACCAGCTGCCCAGGGGGTTGCCGGGGTCGGCCTGATCCGCTCCGGGCCAGCCCAGTACCAGCAGGTGTTGGGCGCGGGTGCAGGCGACGTAGGCCAGCCGTTCCGCCTCAGCGATTTGCGCCTGCTGGTCCTGTTGGGCGGCGAGCCGGCCCACGCCCCAGTGGGGATTGAGGTGCAGGTCCAGTTGGGGTTGCCCGCCGGAGCTCCAGCGCCGGCCCAGGCGCTTGCTGGCTTTGCTGCTGCCCTTCCAGAGGTAGGGGCAGATCACCAGGGGGTACTCCAATCCCTTGCTGCGGTGCACGGTCACCACGGCGATGGCGGCTTCGGCGGCATCGCTGCGGCAGAGATGGGCCTCGGGGGTGTCCCGGTTTTCCTCGAGGCGCAGCCGCCTGAGCCAGTCCGCGGCCGCCTGGGCCCCCAGGCCCTGGCGGTGCATCTGCTCCTGCACCAGCTCGGCGGCCTGCTGCACATCCGCCAGGGCCCGGCCCCGCAGGGAGAGCCGTGCCAGGCCCTCGGTCCCCTGCAGGTGAGCCAAGGCCGCGGTTAAGCCGAGTTTGGGTAGACGTTCCGCCAGGGTGCTCAATTCGGCCGCGAGCTGGTCCCACTGGGCGGAGCTGCTGGCCTCGATCTCGGCGGCGGACCAGCCCAGCAGGGCCGAGGCCGCCAGTAATTTCAAGCGCCCCAGTTGGCCGGGTTGGGCCAGGGCATCCAGGAAACGCTGCAGCGCACTGGCCCCGAGGCTTTCAAAGACATCGCCGCGGCTGACCAGACGGCTTGGGATCTGCCGGCGCTCCAGGGCGGCCCGCAGGGCCTCAGCCTGCTCGTGGCGGCTGACCAGCAGACAGAGGTCGCCCGGGTCGATCGGCCGGCCGTTGAGCAGGAGCCCTTGGCTCAGCAGGTCCTGGCAGAGGCCGGCCACCTGGGCCTCGAGCCCCTGGCTTGGATCCAGCTCCAGCAGCTGCAGCGGCGCTGGGTTGCCGGGGCACTCCAGCTGTCCCTTGTTGGCCTTGGCCAGCACCTGGGGCACCTCCAGTGCGCTCTGGATCAACCCGGGTTGCATCAGGGCGTTCAGGCCCGCCACCAGTGCTGCGCTCGAGCGGCGGTTCTCGAACAGGCCAAAGCGGCCATCGGCCTCGGCGGCCGCCTGGCGGTAGGTCTGCAGCTCCCCGCCGCGGAAGCGGTAGATCGCCTGCTTGGGATCGCCCACCATCACCAGCAGGTGCCGGCTGGGCTCCTGGGCAAAGGCCCGCTTGAGGATCCGCCACTGGATCGGGTCGGTGTCTTGAAACTCATCGATCAGGGCGGCCCGGTAGCGGCGGGAGACCGCCTGCAGCAGGGGCGAGGGCTCGCGGGGCTCCGGGCCCGGATCGAGTTGCTCGAGCAGTTGGCCGAAGCTGATCTCACCGCTGCGCTCCCGGCGGCGTTGCAGCTCCGCGCGCCCCCAGTGGCAGAAGTGCAGCAGGGCCAGCTCGGCGGGCCCCTCCACCACCGCGGCGATGGCCTGGAGCAGGGGGGCCTGGGGCAAGGAGACCTGATCGCCGTGGGCCGGGGCCGCCGCCTTGGTGAAGGGGCCGGGGTGGAAGTACTTCTTGAGCTCCTCCTGCTGAAGCAGGGCGTCGTAGCCGGCGGGTGCCTCCAGTTGGGAGAGCCAGGTCTGAACGCGGTTCAGGCGGTCGGGTTTGGCCTTGAGCCGGTAGGGGGCGTACTTGACCCCCAGGCTCTTGAGTTCCACGGCGGCCGCGGCGAACTCCTCCTCGAGGTCCTCGCTGCGGGCCTCCCACTCCGCCTGGAACTGCTGCCAAACGCTGCTCCAATGGGGAGCGAGTTGCTCCGCCAGGGTCAGGTCCGTGCTCCAGCCCTCGGGCAGGGGGGCGAGCTGGAGGGCCGGGTCGCCATCGAGGCTGCCCAGCAGGTTCACCAGCTGCTCAGGGTTGACCTGTTGGCTCTGCAGGCCCGCCAGCAGATGGGGCGGCAGGGGAAGCACCTGCTGCTGCCAGTAGTCATGGACCAGCTCTTGTCTCCGCTCGCGCCCCTGGCTCTCCAGGGCAACATCCGGGCCGAGGCCGGCCTCGAGGGCGTGGCGCTGCAGGGTGCGGCGGCAGAAGCCGTGGATGGTGGTGATGTCGGCGCGATCCAGCCGCTCCAGGGCCAAGAGCAAGCGGCCCTTGATCGCCATGACCTGATCGGCCTGTAGGGCTGAGCGCCACTGCTGCAGCGGTTCGTCGGCCTCGGGGTTGGCGTGATCGAGCAGGACCAGGGCCTCCTGCAGGCGGCGGGCAATGCGGTCCCGCAGTTCGGCGGCGGCGGCATCGGTGAAGGTCACCACCAGCAACTCCTCCACTTCGAGGGGGCGCCGTCCCTCGCTGAGCAGCCGCAGTACCAGGTGAGCCAGGGCAAAGGTTTTGCCGGTGCCGGCGCTGGCCTCCAGCAGCCGGATCCCCGGCGCCAGGCTGAAGCCGTTGGCGTCAAAGGCGGCCAGGGTCATGGCTTGACCTCCTGGCGGCGCTCCAGCAGCGGCCCATGCAGCGTCAGGGCCAGGGTCTGCAGCTCCGCTGTGAGCAGGTCCCCCAGGGGCAGGTCCGAGCCAAAGCAGACCCGCTGCACCGGATCGTCCCGCTCGGCCCGCAGTTGATAGCCCCCTTCCCAGATCTCCTTGGCTTTGGCCCAACCGCGCCCCTGGCCGGGTTTGCTGCTCTCGGCGCTGGCGTAGGCCCAGCCGGTTTCCGGCGGCAGCGCCCAGCAGTTCTGACGGTGCGCCTCGCGCCAGCTCTGCAGTTGCTCCAGCAGGGCGCTGGCCTGCTCGGGGGCGGGGGCCTCAACGCGCTCCAGGACACGGAAACGATGGCGGTCGCGGCCCACCAGGGACCCTCCCCGCAGGTTCAGGCCGGCGGCCGCCGCCAGCAGGCACTCCAGCCAGAGCTGCAGGCGTTGGGGGGTGCGGGGTTTGGCGGTGTGAACCAGCACCAGCTGGCCGCCGCGGCTGCTCAACTCCGCGGCATAGCCCTGCCACTGCGCAGGCTGCTGCTCCGGTTCCCCCAGCAGATCCAGACAGCTGCTCAGGCTCTGCCAGCGCTGCTCCAACTGCTCCACCTCCAGGGCTCCGGCGGCCAGGGGGGGCAGCAGGCCCCGGCCCCGTTCCCGTTCGCGCCAATCGGGGCTCGCAGCCCCGGGCTCCTCGTCCCATTCGCGGCGCAGCAGGCTGGCGCGCTCCCGCTCCCCCAGTTGCAGGGCTTCGAGATCGAGCACCGGCTGATCGAATTCCTTCGGGCGAATGCCCAGTTGCTCCAGCCAGAGGCCCTGGGGGGCCTGGATCCAGCGCTGTAGATCGCTCCAGGCCTCGGCCGGAGTGGTCTGGGGAAGCGGCGGCGCCGGCGGCGGGGTGCTGAAGGCCAGCCCCTGCTGGCAGTGGAGCTCGCCCTGCTCGAGCTGTTGGCGCACCTGCAGGAGGCGTTGGTCGCAACTCGCCGCCGGCCAGGGAGCCATGGCGAGGAAGTTGCTGCGTTCCAGGGCATTGGCGGCGTGCTCCCGCAGGGGAACGGCGCTGCTGCCGAGCTGTTGGCCCAGCAACTCCAACCACTGCCGCACCGGTGTCGAGGCTTCCAGGGTTTCTCCGGTGCGCTCATCGCGGCAGCTCCAACTGAGCAGCAGGTGCTGGCGCGCTGAGAGCAGGGCCTCCAGCAGGACGTAGCGGTCCTGGTCGCCGCTGTTGGGATCGCCCAGCTCGCGGCGGTGCTCCATCAGATGGAAGCCGGGCCGTTGGCGCTGGCGGGGGAAGGCCCCGGCATCCAGCCCCATCAGCACCACCACCCGGTGCGGAATCGCGCGCATCGGCTCCAGGGCGCTGATGGTCAGGGCCCCAGAGCGGTGCCCAAAGCGGCCGCTGCCCTCGCTCAGGCGCTCCGCCAGGACATCGGCCACCACCGGAGCGGCGAGCTCCAGGGGGCTCTCGCCGGCCACCGCCTGCCAATCCGCCAGGGCCGCATGGATCGTCTGCAGCTCCCAAGCCCAGCTCCCCCCATCGCCAAAGAGCAGGGGCAGCTGCTCCCGCAGGCCCTCCACCCACTCCGGCACCCGCCGCGCCTGGGCGAACCAGCGCAGGCTGCTGAGCAGTTGCCGCAACAGGCCAATCCAGCGGCCCTGCTGCTCGAGGCTGCCGCCCAGGGCCATCGGCGCGGTGTCCCCGAGGGCGAGGCCCGGGAGATCCGGGAGCACCAGGCCCAGCACGAGTCGATCGATCGCCCAACCCAGGCTGTGGCTGGGGTCCCCGCCCCGGTCTCGCCCATCCAGTCCCCAGCGGAACCCCGCCCGCTGCAGCAGGGCCGTGAGCTCGCCGGCGTCGCCGGCTTCGAGCTGTTGGGCCGCCAGCAGGGGCCCGCAGCAGAGCACGTTCTCCAGGGCGCTGGCCGTCAGGCGTTCGCCGCCGAGTTGCAGCAGGGTGAGCAGTCCTTGGGCAATCCCCGCCTCGCTCTGTTGGCTGCGGTCCGTCAGACGCCAAGGCAGGCGCACCCCGGTGGCCTCGGCATCACCGAAGACCGCGGGCACCAGCGGGGCGAAGGCCTCCACCTGGGGCGTCATCACCAGGATGTCCCGCGGCTCGAGGCTGGGGTCCGCCGCCAGCAGCTGCAGGATCTGATCGCGCACCACCTGGAGTTGGCGCAGCCGGCCCGGGCAGGCGTGGAATTCCAGGGAGCGATCCTGCGGGTCCCGATGCAGGGGTTGATCGGCCTCCGGTTCGCCGCAGACCAGCTGCTCCTGCAGTTGCTCCAGTAGGGACGGTTCCCGCTGCTCGTGTCGGGCGACGGTGGCGGGGGCAAAGAACAGATCCCCCTCCTGCCATTGGCCCAGTTGGCTCTCGCCGGTTCCCTCGAGCAACTGCTGAAATTCCGCCCCAAGCCGGCCAAAGCGGGCCTCCAGGCTCGGCACGCTCAGCAACCAGTCCGCCGCCAGGGGATCACTGAGGGCCGCCGGGCCGCTGCGCTGCCAGAGATCGCGGCAGGGGGTGAGCATGTAGAGCTCCACCTGGCGCACCGCCGAGAGGGCCTGCAGCAGTTCCACCTGCACCGGGGCCAGGCTGCTTAAGCCGAAGAGCCGCAGCGGTTGCGCGCTGGTCAGCTCCGGTCTCCAGCCGGCCTCGAGCCGGCGAATCAGCTGCCGTGCCCGCACGCCAAAGGGCAGGCAGCCCAGGCGTTCGACCAAACGGCGCAGCAACTCCGGCTGCCACTGCAACCCCTCCGGCAGCGTCTGGGGTTGCTCGCTCAGCCAGGCCTCGAGCATCGCCGGGCGATAGAGGCCGTAGTCGTCGATGGCATCGGCAATCGCTCGCGCCAATTGCCAGAGGGCCTGATCGAGTCGGTCCAGTCCGGAGGAGCGAACGGCCAGCCATTGGCGCAGGGGCTGAGCCGTTGGGCTTTGCAACAGCTCCGGCAGCAACTCCAGCAACGGCCAGACCAGGTTCTGGGCGCGCCAGGGATCGGGGCCGCTCTGCGGTGGGGCGTCCTCCAGCCATTGGTTGACCAACTGCCGCAGCAGGCTGCTGGGGAAGGGAAAGCGCAGGTTCGCCGCGATGCCGGCGGGGTTGGCCAGGGCCAGTTGCTCCCCCAGCCAGCGGCTGGTGGGCCAGGTGTTCACCACCACCTGGGCCTCCTCGAGCAGCCCCGGCGGATGCAATTGCAGGTTGGTGGCCAGGACGCGAGCCAGCAGCTCAGCGCGATTGCTGCGGTAGACCGTGAGCAAGGCTCAGACGGGGCTCAGGCTGGGCGACTGCAGGCTATGGGCAAGACCCGGAACTGACACCACCTCGCGGCTCTCGGGGCAGTAGGCGCTGAGGTCGCCGCCGTAGCAGGCGCCGGTGTCGACCATGACGATGTTGGGCAGGCGGCGGACGTTCGGGCCGGGGGTGTGGCCGATCACCACATCGCCAAAGCGTCCGTCGTACTGCTCCCAAAACCCCATGCGCACCCGTAGGTCCGGTTGCCAGGTGCTGGGGTTGAAGCCGGCATGGGTGGCCACCCAACCTTCGCCCCAGTAGGCCAGGGGCAGCTGCTCCAGGCGTTTGAGCCAAAGGGCGCAACCGTCGCTGCCGAGTTGACGGCGTGTCTCGGCGCCGGCCTGTTTGTTGGCCCCTTCATCGCTGCGCAGGGCCTCGATCAGATCCTGCTCGTGGTTGCCCCGCAGCCAGATGGCGCGGCCGCTCTCCACCAGGCCCCAGATGCGCTCCATCGTCGCGGGGGTGTCGGGGCCGCGGTTGATGGCGTCGCCGCAAAAAATCAGACGGTCACCAGCAGGCAATTCGACGAGCAGGCTCTCGAGGGACCCCGAGCAGCCATGCACATCACCGATGACCCAGTGGCGGGCTTTGCGACTGACGGTCGTCATATCTCCCACTTTGGCTGGAGCCTTGACGATCTGTCAGCCCCTTTTGCGCATCCCCTCGCAGAGGTTGAAAACGGGATAACGTCCCCTTAACCACGCCCCTCTGGATGGACAGCCAGACCCCGGAGAGCCCCAAGCCGGTTGATCCGCGCAGCCTCTCGGTGGGTCGGCGGGTGGAGATTCTGGTGAAAGCCCTCGATGGGGCGAAGCGCACCAATGAGGCCCTAGCCAAGTGCGCCAACGGCGACGAGATGGTGGAGGTGCTCCTCAACGCCTCCTCCAAGTTGGGTCTGGGGCTGACCCAGGCGGAACTCACCCGCACCCCGCCGATCCGCGACTGGATCTGGTGGAAGAACAAAGAAGCGGTGCTCACCATTGGTGATGCCAAGCCCCGCTACCAGCAGGACGGAGCGCAGGGCCGATCCGATGGGGATGAGCCCCGCAAGAAGTTCCTCGGTCTCTTCTGAGCTCAGGCGGCGCTGGCCAGGGCGTCGGGGATGGAGCTGGAGGGCGCCTCAAAGCTGCCCTTGGCCACGAACTCCAGACGCAGCTTCATGAAGTCGATGAACTTCGGATCGGTGGAGACCACCGCGGCGGCGGGCTGGGGGACCTGCTCGGCAATGGCCTTGAGCTCGGGGGCCTGGAGGAAGGCGGGGCGCTTCACCAGCCAGAAGTCGATGGCTTTGCCCTGCTCGCCGTAATTACGGACACGCTCGCGCAGCACCTCATCGAGGGGCTCCTCCACGGTGAGGAAGGCCTCACTGGCGGCCACGAAGTGGTACTGGGTCATGAACTGGTGCTGCCGAAGAGGGGTTCCCGGCGGGGATTCTGGACCAAAGCCTTCATCTGCCGCACGGCCTCCTCCAGGCCCACCGCGAGGGCCCGGGCGACGATGGTGTGACCGATGTTGAGCTCCTCCATCCCCTCGATGGCGGCGATCGGCTCCACGTTTTGGTAGGTCAGGCCATGGCCAGCGTTGACCCGCAGGCCCAGGCTGCGGGCAATGAAGGTGCCCTCGGTGATGCGCGCCAGTTCCTTGGCCTGCTGCTGCCAGTTCGCCTCGGCATAGGTGCCGGTGTGCAGTTCCACCCAGCGGGCGCCGCTGGCCTGGCAGGCCTCCAGCTGGGCGGCCTCGGCGTCGACAAACAGGCTGACGCCGATGCCGGCGTCCTGGAGACGGCCCGAGATTCCTTTGATCGTGCTGAGCTGCGAGGCCACATCCAGCCCCCCTTCTGTGGTGACCTCCTCGCGCTTCTCCGGCACGAGGGTGACCATGTCGGGCTTGATCCGCAGGGCGATGGCCTCCATCTCGGCGGTCGCGGCCATCTCCAGGTTCAGGCGGCTGCGCACCACCTGACGCAACAACTCCACATCGCGGTCCTGGATGTGGCGCCGGTCCTCCCGCAGGTGCACGGTGATGCCATCGGCGCCGCCGAGCTCAGCCAGCAGGGCGTAGCTCACCGGGTCGGGCTCAACCGTGCGGCGGGCCTGGCGCACATTGGCGATGTGATCGATGTTGACGCCAAGGCTCGCCATGGCAATCGCTGCTTCTAGGCGGATCCTATGGATGGCGCCGCCAGGCCCGCTCGATCAACTGCCTGCTTGAGGGGCTTTCGGCAGGGGATCGCCCTTAGGTTGCCGGGACTTCAGGTCAGGGTGTTCAGTCCGATGGCGGCGGCAGGCACGGCATCGGTGGCCCTGACGGAACGGGAAAAGAGTCTCTGCAACGGCATCAACCCCTGGCTGGCGCCGGTGGCCATGGTGCTCACCCAGGACGTTGCCCTGAAGGGATTTTTTGGTGGTGGCCTGAGGGTCCTTGGCCGCGAGAACTTGCCCCATGAGGGGCCGGTGCTGCTGGCGCCGACCCACCGCTCCCGCTGGGATGCGCTGATGCTCCCCTATGCGGCCGGGCGCCGGGTGAGCGGACGGGACTGCCGCTTCATGGTCACCAGCGATGAGATGACCGGTCTGCAGGGCTGGTTCCTGCATCGCCTGGGCTGCTTCCCGGTGAATCCGCGCAAGCCGGCCGCCGCCTCCCTGCGCTTTGCCGTCGATCTGCTGGAGAGCGGCAATCAATTGGTGATGTTCCCGGAGGGGAAGATCAACCAGGACGATCCAGCCATGCGGCTGATGCCTGGGCTGGCGCGGCTGACGGCCCTGGCGGAAGGCCAGGGGGTGGCGGTTCAGGTGGTGCCCGTCGGGATTGCCTATGGCCATGCCAAGCCCCGCTTTGGCGATCAGGCCGCCCTCTGCTTCGGTCAACCCCTGCGTCTGGCCGGCGGGGAACGGGAGCAGATCAAGGCCCTGACGCTGGATCTGACGGAGAAGCTTCAGGCTGCTGAGGCGCTGGCGCGCCAGGCGGTTGGGCGCCCCTTGCAACGCCCGTAGAGTTGCCCCAATTCGCAAGTGCTCCTGTGCGCCGGCAACTCGCCGCCTTCAGCCTCTCCGCCCTGGCGGCGGTTGTCCCTGGTCTGGTCTCGCAATCCGCCCTGGCTCAGGACGCCCAAAAGGTCCTGGCTTCCCCCAGCTCGGGTCTGAACCTCAGCGCCATTGAGGCCAAGGTGGCGGCCGGTGATGCCGCTGCGGCCGCCGGCAATCTGGAGCAGGCCAAAGCCGACTACGACTCGGCCCGTGAAGGCGCCCAGAACCTGACCCGCTTCTATCGCAGCCTCAGCGGTTCCTTCCGCGGCCTCGATGCCCGGATCCCCCGGGAGATGGATGCCAAAGGCCGGGAGGCCCTGGAGCTGCAGGCCAAGATCGACCTGCGGCTGGCGGCGCTGCTGCGCCGGATGAATCAGCCCGCCGCTGCCGTTCCCCTGTTGGTGGAAGTGGTTCAGATCACCACCCCGGCCAACCCCATGGGCCAGAAGGCTTATCAGAGCCTGCTGGAGCTGGGCTTCGTCACCACCCCCTTCGCCGGTGGTTCGGCCGCGGGCAACTGATTCCGCAGTCCGTCTTCTTACAGTCCCAAGCTCACTGATCTGAGGTCATGGTTCATCCCGACCAGGTGAAGGCCGCCATTGGCGTCGCCCTTCCCGATGCCTGCGTTGAGGTGGAAGATCTCACCGGCGGCGGAGACCACCTGCAGGTGAAGGTGGTCTCCTCGGCGTTTGAGGGACTCAGCCGGATCAAGCAGCACCAGCTGGTCTACGGCGCCCTGCGCTCGGAGCTGGCCAGCGAGGCGATCCACGCCCTCGCCCTGCAGACCTCAACCCCCTCCTGATTTCACGATTCGTCCCATGGATTCCGCCCTCAAGCAGCGCCTCGATCAGTTGGTGGGCAGCAGCCCGATCTTCGTCTTCATGAAGGGCAGCAAGTTGATGCCCCAGTGCGGCTTCAGCAACAACGTGGTGCAGATCCTCAACGCCATGGCCGTTCCCTTCGAGACCTTTGACGTGCTCTCCGACATGGAGATCCGTCAGGGCATCAAGGAGTACTCCGAGTGGCCCACGATCCCCCAGGTCTATGTCAACGGGGAGTTCATCGGCGGCTCCGACATCCTGATCGAGATGTACAACTCCGGGGAACTCAAGGAAAAGCTCGCGATTGCCCTCGCCAGCTGAGATCTCCAAGGGGCCTGAGGGCCCCTTTTTTTGTGCCTAGTTGCGGCCGGTCTCGTAGAGGGTGCTCATGTCGCCGTTGGGGCCGATGAAGCTGGAGGGATCCATGATCCAGCGGTCCACAACCTCCTCGAGGCGGCGCTGGGCCAGGGGGTCCAGCAGGGCCGAGCGCCGCAGGGCGTGCAGGTAGCCATCGGCGTACAGCCGCAGTTCCGAGGGCCCGTGGTAGCGATCCGCCAGGGACTGGCAGGCATCGCAGAGGGACTGGAAATGGCGAATGGCTTCTGGGTGCTGCAGTCCGTTCATGGTTCGGGAAGAGGGCCTCGACCCGGTGGCCAGATATCAAGCAGTGCTTGATACCGATGTGCCTCTGAAATTACCGATAGCGTAGAGAGAATCAAGGAGAAGGGCGTGTCCTCCACACCTCCAAGTCCTGAATCGAATCTGAAACGGGTTCTGGTGGTGGATCCTCACCCCACCCTGCGCACCGTTCTGGCCCAGCGTCTGCGGCAGGACGGTCACCTCACCGCCGCTGTCTCCACCGCCTCAGAGGCCATTGCCCTCTGTGAGGACCTCACCCCCGACCTGCTTGTTGCCGCCGAACTGCTGGAGGAAACCTCAGCCCTGAAGCTGGCCGGTCAGCTGCGCTGTCCGGTGATGGTGCTCACGGCCCGCTCCGGCTCAGAACCGGTGGTCTCCCTGCTCGATGCCGGCGCCGATGACGTCCTGCGCAAGCCCTTTGGCCTGGAGGAACTGGCCGCCCGCTGCCGGTTGCTGCTGCGCCGCAGTGGCACGGGTCTGCAGGAGCGGGTCTGCGTCGGTCCGCTCGAGGTGCATGTCCTGCTGCGCCAGGTGACCCTGCGGGATCAGCCCGTTGAGCTCAGCCCCCGGGAATTCGCCCTGCTCTGCGCCCTGCTGATGCCCCCGGGCATCATCCGCAGCCGCAGCGAACTGCTGCGCATGGCCTGGCCCCCCTTCAGTGGTGGCCCCCGTTCGGTCGACACCCAGGTGCTCACCCTGCGGCGCAAGTTGGAGCAGGCCGGCCTGGGCGAGGGCGGCGGCATCGAGACCGTGCGCCAGCAGGGCTACCGCTTCAGCCTGGACACCATTCCCTCCGATGGCCTCAGCTCAGCGCCGCTGACGGGAGCACCCATCGCCCGCTGAGCAGGGCCCAGCCCACCATCGCCTCAAACACCAGCATCGCCAGGCAGAGCCCCGCCAGGAGCTGATAGGTCCAAGGGGGGCTGATCCGGCCGATGGAGCTGGTGTCCAGGCCCGTCCGCTCGCTGAAGCGGCCCAGGAACTCCTCGAAGGCTTGCACCCGTTGGGGGAGCAGATAGGCCGAGCCGTCCTCCGTTCTGACGTAGAAGACGCGGCCCCCCTGGCTGGTGGCCACAGGCGTCAGGCCCTTGACCTGCTCCCAGGTCAGGGACCAACCGCGGCGCAGCAGCCAGGAGCACCAGCGCGGGTAGCCCACCTGCAGGCCGCCCTCGCCCAGGCTGACCTCCTCGCTCACCAGGGCCCAGACCAGCAGCAGCCCCAGGGGCAGGGCCGCGATCAGCCAGGGCTGGAGGTTGGCCGGGGCCATCCAGGGCAGGGGGAAGACCAGGGCCAGATAGAGGCTGACCAGCGTGAAGCGAATCAGCGGCGCCATCGGGTAGCGCTGGTCGCTCATCGGTCCTCGGGGGAGCCGGGGAGCGGTTCGATCACGCTCGAGGGTTGGTAGCGCCCGCCGAAGACCTCCTGCTCGCGTCCCTTCCAGAACTCACCCAGGCGCATCAGATCGGCGTGGGCCTCGTGGAGTTTCTGCTCGTACTCCTCGGGGTTCATCGTGTCCTTGGCCTCCTTCAGCTTGGTCAGCCGCAGCAGCTGCAGCATCCAGGGTTTGGAGAGTTCGCCCCGCTGCTCGAGGTAGCGGGCCAGCTCCTCGGAAGTCGGCATCTCGGCAGCTTGCGTCAAGAGGGGCCACCCTATGGAGATGGTCTCGGCTTCTGCGAGTTCGGGTTTCTGCCTGCCGCCGGCCTGGGCCGCGGAGGCCGTCGTCTACCAGATCTTTCCGGATCGTTTCTGCCGCAGTGGGCGCTCGCCCCAGCAGAGCGGCCTGCTGCTGGCGCCCTGGGGCTCCGCGCCCGATCCCCATGCCTTTCAAGGGGGTGACCTCTGGGGTGTGCTCGATCGCCTGGACCATCTCCAGGGTCTGGGGGTCAGCTGCCTCTATCTCAACCCGATCTTCAGCTCGGCGGCCAATCACCGCTATCACGCCTACGACTATTTCCAGGTCGATCCACTGCTGGGCGGTGAGCCGGCCTTTGCGGCGCTGCTGGCCGAACTCAAGCGCCGGGGTATGCGCCTGCTGCTCGATGGGGTCTTCAACCACTGCGGCCGGGGTTTCTGGGCTTTCCATCACCTGCTGGAGAACGGGCCGGCCTCGCCCTACCGCGACTGGTTCATCAGCGAGCACTGGCCCCTGAGGCCCTATCCCGCCGCGGGGGAGTCCTGCGGCTACCACGCCTGGTGGTCTGATCCGGCCCTGCCCAAGTTCAACCACGCCAATCCCCAGGTGCGTGAGCACCTGCTGGCGGTTGGTCGCCACTGGATCGAGCGCGGGATCGACGGCTGGCGCCTGGACGTTCCCGATGAGGTGGAGCCGAGCTTCTGGCTGGAGTTTCGGCGGGAGGTGCGCGCGGCCAACCCCGAGGCCTGGATCGTCGGCGAGATCTGGGGTGAGGCGCGTCAGTGGCTCGGCGGCCAGCACTTCGATGGGGTGATGAACTACCGCCTCGCCTGGGGCACCCTCGGTTGGGTCGCTGCCGGGGCCCTGGCCGATGGGCATCACCGCGAGGCGATTCCCTACCAATGCCTCAGCGGCGAGCGCTATCGCGCGCTGCTGCTCGAGACCCTGGGTTGGTACCGGCCCGAGGTGAACTGCGCTCAGCTCAACCTGCTCGACAGCCATGACGTGCCGCGGGCGCTGCACATGCTCCAGGGGGACCTGGCAGCCCTGAAGTTGGCCCTGGTGCTGCTCTTTGCCCTGCCTGGGGTGCCCTCGCTCTATTACGGCACCGAGGCTGGCCTCGCGGGCGGTGAGGAGCCGGCCTGCCGTGAGGCCTTCCCCTGGGGGGCGCCCCTGGTCTTGGGCGACTGCATCGCTGCTCTGGCCCAGATGCGCCGGGAGCACTCCGCCCTGCGCTCGGCTGAACTGGAGCTGGAGCTCCTTGGCGAGGATGGGCTGCTGCTGATCCGCGGCAGCGGGGCCGAGCGGCGGCGGCTGGTGCTCAACCGCAGCCGGGATTCAGCGCTGGCGCTGCCCGATGGCGGCCAGCTGGCCCCCCAGGACTGGCGGCTCTTGGCCTAGTCCGGCAGGGCCCAGGGGTTCAGGCCCAGGTCCGCGCCGATGCGGTGGGCGCAGGCGAAGCCGCTGAAGGCCACGGCGTTCAGGCCCTGGCCGGGGAAGCAGGAGTCGCCGACGCAATAGAGGTTCTGCAGCCCCGTGCGGTTGAAGGGCATCGGCAGCAGGCCCGGCAGGCGCAGGGCCGGGATCGGGCCATAGCTGCCGCCCATGCGCCCGAGGAAGCGGCGGTGGGTGCGGGGCGTGCCGATCTCCTGGTGGCGGATCGCGCCGGCCAGACCCGGCAGGATTGCTTCCAGTCGTTGCACCAGGCGGGCGGCATCGGCGGCCTTCTTGGCCTTGTAGGCGCTTGGACTCAGGTCCTTCCAGGCCTGGATGTCGCTTGGGGTGAAGGTGTGGACGATGTGCCGGCCCTCGGGGGCCAGGGAGGGATCCAGCAGGGTCGGGATCGAGACGAAGATCACCCCCTGCTCGTCCTCCATCGCCGCCCAGTCCTCCAGCAGCAGGTGGTGGCAGTGGAAGCCCTCGGGAATGAGCGAGGCGTCGACCCCCAGATGCAGGGAGAGGAAGGAGGGGGAGGGTTTGTAGCGGCGGCGCCAGGTGCGCTCGGCCTTGGGGGTGTGGGCGGCATCCACCAGGGGTTGGCGCACCGAGCCCTCGCCGGCAAAGGTGTCCCAGCGGGTGGCATTGCTCACCACGCGGCGGGCCTGGATCGTCTCGCCATCGGCCAGCTTCACGCCCACGGCCTGGCCGTTCTCGATCAGCACCTCGGTGACGCGGGCCTTGTAGCGAATCGCGCCGCCATGGCTCTCGAGGCCGGCCACCAGTTTCTCGGCGATCACCCCAACGCCTCCCTTGGGGTAGTTGATGCCGCCGGCATGGCGATCGGAGAAGACCATGCCGGCGTTGATCATCGGCGTGAGGTCGGCCGGCATCACGCTCCAGCAGAAGCACTCCATGTCGATCAGCTTCAGCAGCTGCTCGTCCTTGATGTGCTGGCGGGCCACATCGCCGACGTTGAAGGGCAGCCAGCGGGCCAGCCCCAGGCAGGCCAGGGGCGCCTTGAAGAAGACCTTGGCCAGGTAGGCCGGGTCCTCGAGCGAGAGCAGCGGCATCGCATCGAGGCAGTTGAACACCTGCCAGCAGGTGTCATAGAAGGCGCGGATGCCCTTGGCCTCGTGGGGGAACAGCCCCGAGAGGCGGGCGATGAAGGCCTCGTAGTCCCGGTCCACCGCCACGTTCAGGCCGCCCGGCAGGTGGTATTCGAGCTGGGCTGGATCGGGCACCGTCTCGCAGTGCTGGCCCACATCGCCCAGGGCCCGGGTCAGCAGATTCGTGTGGCCCTTCTCGCCGAAGCCAAAGATCATCGAGGCGCCCACATCAAAGGTGTAGCCCTCGCGGCGGAAGCTGCCTCCCGATCCCCCGGGGATCAAATAGCGCTCCAGCACCAGGGTCTTGGCGCCCTTGGCCGCCAGCTGGGAGGCGGTCACCAGGCCGCCGATGCCCGAGCCGATCACGATCACGTCCCAGGAGGGCTTGGTCACGGCGGGACTGGCGGAAGCAGCTTGGAACCCTAGGCGGCGACTAGGGCCTTCTCGCAGAAGGGCGCCAGATCCTCCAGGGCCCGGTCGCGGTAGGCGCCGTAGCGGCGGCGCTTGTCGCGGATGCGTTCGGGGAGTTCGGGCAGTAGGCCGAAGTTGGGGGGCATGGGCTGGAACTTCTCGCTGGGGGCCTCGGCGATGAAGTGGGTCAGGGCGCCGCTCATGGTGGTGGCCGGCAGGTTGATCGGCTCCAGACCTTGGGCCAGGCGGGCGGCGTTGGTGCCGGCCAGCCAGCCGCCGGCGACGGCCGCGGCGTAGCCCTCGGTGCCGGTGATCTGGCCGGCGGCCAGCAGGGTCGGGCGGCTGCGGAACTGCAGGGTGGGATCCAGCAGCTGGGGCGCCTCCAGGAAGGTGTTGCGGTGCATCACCCCGAAGCGCACGAACTCGGCGTTCTCCAGGCCCGGGATCATCCGCAGCACCCGCTTCTGCTCGCCCCACTTGAGGTTGGTCTGGAAGCCCACCAGGTTCCAGAGGCGGCCGTCCTTGTCCTCCTGGCGCAGTTGCACCACGGCGTAGGCGCGCTTGGCCCGGCGCACGTCCCGGTCGTTGACATCGCCCCAGCGGGGATCCCAGAGACCGATGGGCTTGAGGGGCCCGTAGCGCATCGTGTCCTCGCCGCGGCGGGCGAGTTCCTCAATCGGGAGGCAACCCTCGAAGAAGGTGGCGTTCTCTTTTTCGAAGTCCTTGAGCTCGGCCTGCTCGGCCGCCAGCAGGGCCTCGCGGAAGGCGAGGAACTGCTCTTTGTCCATCGGACAGTTGATGTAGTCGGCGTCGCCCTTGTCGTAGCGGGAGGCGCGGAAGGCGATCGAGAGGTCGATGCTCTCGCCCTCAACGATCGGACTGGCGGCGTCAAAGAAGTGACAGTCCCCCCGGCCGGTGAAGGCGCGCAGGTCCTCGGCCAGGGGTTCGCTGGTCAGGGGGCCGGTGGCCAGCACCGTGATCTGCTCAGGGCCGGGCAGGGCCAGTTGCTCATCGCGCACCACCGTCACCAGGGGGTGCTGCTCGAGGGTTTCCGTCAGGGCGGCGCTGTAGCGGCCGCGGTCCACCGCCAGGGCACCACCGGCGGGGACGGAATGCTGGTCCGCGGTGCCGATCACCAGGGAGCCAAGGCGGCGTAGCTCCTCCTGCAGCAGGCCCGCGGCCCGATCACTGCTGAGGGCTCCGAAGCTGTTGCTGCAGACCAGCTCGGCGAACTCGCTGCTGTGGTGGGCGGGGGAGCGGCGCACCGGCCGCATCTCCACGAGCCGCACCGGGATCCCAGCTCGGGCGATCTGCCAGGCGGCCTCGGTTCCGGCCAGGCCTGCTCCGATCACCAGGACGGATTGGGAGCTGGATTGAGACACGCGAAACCGGCTCCGCCTGAATTGATCAGGCTAGGAGCCGGTGGGTGGGCGCTTGGCCTCAGCCTTGGGCGCGCTTGAGCATCATCTGCAGTTGGCCCACGGCGGCGCGGCCGATGTTGAACACAGCCCAGCCGGCGGCCAGAAGGATCGGGGTCACAACAAGCAGGAGCCGTGCGTCCATGACTGGGGGAAAAGGAGTGCCGAGATCTTACGAACTTCTGTTCCTTGAACTCCGGGAGCTGATCGAATTCGCAGCAATTGGCCTCCTCAGTGGAAGCCCAGGTCCGTGGATCGCCCCGCGTGGGCCATGGCCAGCTGGCGGTAGCGCCGGGCGTGCTCCCGCTGCTCGGCAGCCTTCTCCTCAGAGAGCTCCCGTTTGACCTGGGCTGGGGCGCCCATGACCAGGGCCCGGGGTGGCACGTCCTTGGTCACCACGGATCCGGCGGCCACCAAGGCCCCCGCACCGACGGTGACCCCATTGAGGACGATCGCGCCGATGCCGATCAGGCAGCCGTCTTCGAGGGTGGCGCCGTGGACCACAGCGCGGTGGCCGATGGTGACGTCCGCACCGATCAGCACCGGCTGGCCCGGATCGCCGTGGAGCACGGCGCCGTCCTGGACGTTGCTGCCCTCGCCGATGACGATCGGGCAGACATCAGCCCGGGCGACGGCGGTGGGCCAGAGGCTGGCGCCCGCGGCCAGCTGGACGTCGCCAATCAGCACGGCGCTGTCCGCCACCCAGGCGTCGGGATGGACCGATGGCGTGGGCCACGG
The DNA here is from genome assembly GCF_017855895.1 of Vulcanococcus sp. CPBay_Sum15L08_68. NCBI lineage: Bacteria > Bacillati > Cyanobacteriota > Cyanophyceae > Synechococcales > Synechococcaceae > Vulcanococcus > Vulcanococcus sp. CPBay_Sum15L08_68. The sequence continues at coordinate 32,206 of NZ_JAFMFX010000016.1, forward strand.
AGCGCTGGCCATGGGCGTGCTGCAAACGAGGGGTAGGCCCGCATTCTCGGGGGGTTTGAAGGCGGGCACCTCTGGGTGATACGTTCACTCGGTGCCCAGTTTTGGGCGCCCCCCAACAACGGTGTCTAACCTGCGTTCGGGCGGGTCGTTAGCTCAGCGGTAGAGCACTCGGCTTTTAACCGATTGGTCCTCAGTTCGAATCTGAGACGACCCATTTTTTTGAAGGCTCGGTTGCTTCGGCAGTCGAGCCTTCGTTTTGTCTGCGCTCAGCTCATCCAACGGAAGACCAGTTGAAGCAGGGCAAAGCCCAGCAGGCAAAAGCCAGCCAGCAGGGACAGGGTTGGTGCCAATGGCAAGGCCCCAAACCAACCAAGCTGATCGATCTCTGGGGCTAGAGCAATGCGTGTAATGGCTGATTGCCTGGCCCCGCCGGCGCGGCGATGCTGTGTCCATCGAACCCAGGAGGCGTCCTCAATGGACGACACGCCACCTCGCTAGCAGCAGAAGCACGCTGACTTCTGGCCCCTGCTCCAACAGTCTTCACCCATTCGTGAGGCAGGTCGTCGGATCGGACACTGATTAGGGACGTCTGAGCCGTCGACACTCCATCTGCACCGCCTGAGGTGCCCCAGGAGCACAAAGCCCCACACCTGGAATGTTCGGCCCCAGGCGCCAAACCAGCCGCTTCAACCAACTGCGCATTCCATCACCCCCGGCCGCTTGGCACGGGGGTTTTTGGTTTAGGGCTTGAGCAATTGATCGACGCTCAACTCCGGCCGCCGCAGCAGGGCAAAGAGGGTGCCGGCATTGCCGCGGCAGATCCTGAGCTCGCGATCGACAACGGTGATGTCCAGCCAGGCCGGGAAGGACTGCTGAACGTCCTGGAGCCACTGGAGACGCTTCCCCCCCAGGTTGGGTCCAACCCAGCCACCGCGGCGAAAGCGCACCTGGACCCGCTGGGCGCGATCGGGGTCCAGGGTCAACTGGGCTTCCACGGTGATGGCGCCCAGGGGCCCGGGTAGGCGCAGCTGGTTGACGCCGCGTCCTTGGGAGGGGGCCAGGCCCTGGAGGTTCTCCAGCCAGGGGGCAACCGTCAGATAGGGCTGCTGGCTGCTGCTCCAGCGCAACTCCCAGACTCCCTCCAACAGCGGCTGGGTATTCGGGTCCGAGAGGTCCGCGGGCTGGGCGCCCTCGAGGACGCCAATGAGCTGCTCGATCCGCTGGCGCTGCCGGTTGGCGCTGCCCCTGGGGTTCTGGCGCAGGAGCTCCAGCAGTTCCCTTCGCTCCGGGGGGCTGGTTTTGCCCATCAGGGCTCCAGCACCTGGGCGCGCGCATTCACGGTCAGGCTCACCTCGGCCTCGGTGTCCACGGTGAAGACGCTCCAGGTGGTCTGGCAAGCGGGCGTTCCTTGGCTGATGCCCCACTCGATCCGTTGGCCGCCGTAGGTCAGGCCGACGCAGGTCAGGCTCTCGTCATCGGCCAGCAGGCTCCAGAGCAGGGCGAGGTGGCTGCGCTCATAGCTCTCGGGGACCTGGCTGGCCCCCTCGGCGGCCACCACACCGGGCTCGAGGCGGAGGGCCAGATCCCGCTGCCAGCTCAGAAAACGACCGTCATGGGTGGGATAGAACCAGCAGGTCTCATTGACGGCGTCCTGAAGCGCAAAGCAATCGATGCAGCGCAGGACGTCTGGATCGCTGCTGCGCTCGTAGACGCCGATGGCGTTCTCCTGGGGAGCAAAGCCGGGGACCACCGCATCACAGATCAGCCTGCGCAGGGATCCACTGCCGCCTGGATCCAACTGGCCGTCCCAGGGCAATTGGGCGAGGCCATCGCTTGGCGTTTCGCCAGCCACAAACAGGCGAAGGGCGAAGCCCCTGCTGGGGCCCTGGTGCTGGAGCGCAACGAGTTCTGCCCAGCTGGTCTCTCCCTGCGGAAGCCCCGTCTGCGGAGCGATCACAAACACCAGGGGATGGTCCATGGCGGGCATTCTGGCCAGGGCGAACCGTCGGTCCATAGATTCTTAAGCAAATCCGAAGGCCGTTGTGTTCCTTTTGACCAGGTGGTCCGTTTGACCGCGGCCGTTTCTTCCCCTTCCCGGCGTTCGATCAGCCCCGCCGATCAGGACTTCCCCAGCAAGGCCGAACTGCTCGGCGCGCTGCCGGAGGAGTTGCTGCGCCATGACCCGCTGAAGTCCTGGGGGAGCCTGGCCCTCTCCTTGGGCCTGTCCCTGTTGGCCTACGGGCTGGGCACCTTGATTCCTTTGAGCTGGGCGGCCCTGCCGCTCTGGCTCGTCTACGGGCTGGGGACCGGCACCGTGGCCATGGGCTGTTGGGTCCTGGCCCACGAATGCGGCCACAACGCCTTCCACCCCAATCGACGGGTCGAGGGTGTGGTGGGCTTTGTGCTGCACAGCCTGCTGCTGGTCCCCTACTACTGCTGGGCCCGCAGTCATGCGGTGCACCACGCCTATTGCAACGAGCTCGAGCGGGGCCAGACCCATGTGCCGCCGCGGGCGAGCTCGCCCATGGGGCTATTCACCGAAGGACTGGCCCGCAAGCTCGGTCGCCCCATGGCGGGCTTGGTGGCCTTGTTCAACCACGTCGTCATCGGCTGGCCGCTCTATCTGCTGTTTGGTGTCACCGGCGGTGAGGCCTACGGCAGTTCGGTCTCCCATTTCCGGATGCCTGAGCAGGGCGTTCCCCTGAAGCGGCCCCTCTTCCCTGCGGCCTTCCGCCGCTGGATGCTGCGCTCCAACATTGGCCTAGTGGTGGTGCTGGCGGCCCTTGTCGTGGCCGCGATTCAGTTCTCGCCGCTGCGGGTGCTGGCGGTCTACGGCCTCCCCTATCTGGTGGTGAATGGCTGGCTGGTGATTTACACCTGGCTGCAGCACACCGATGTGGAGATTCCCCACTACGACTCCCAGCACTGGACCTGGGTGAAGGGGGCGCTGCAGACCGTTGATCGGCCCTACGGCCCGCTGATCAACCTGCTGCACCACGGCATTGGCTCAACCCACGTCTGCCACCACGTGAACTCGGCCATCCCCCACTACAACGCCTGGCGCGGGACGGCGCTGCTGCGCCAGCGCTACCCCCAGCTGGTGCGCTTTGACCCCACGCCCATCCACAAAGCCCTCTGGCGTGTGGCGACCCGCTG
>NZ_JAFMFX010000069.1:0-9008 GCF_017855895.1 Vulcanococcus sp. CPBay_Sum15L08_68
GCCCGCAGCGCGGAGGTGCTGGCTGAGGCGATCAAGGCCAACATCCTTCCCCGCGATCTGATGACCCGCGAGGCCTTTGAAAACGCCATCAGCGTGATCATGGCCGTCGGCGGCTCCACCAACTCCGTGCTCCACCTCCTGGCCGTGGCCCGCACCGCTGGCGTTGATCTCTCGATCGATGACTTCGAGACCATCCGCCAACGGGTGCCCGTGATCTGCGACCTCAAGCCCAGCGGCCGCTACGTCACCGTGGATCTCCACCAGGCCGGTGGCATCCCCCAGGTGATGAAGCTGCTGCTGGATGCCGGTCTGCTCCACGGCGATTGCAAAACGATCGAGGGCAAAACCCTCAAGCAGGTGCTCGCCGATGTTCCCGCGGTGCCCCCAGCCGGCCAAGACGTGATCCGGCCGCTGAGCAATCCGCTCTACGCCAAGGGCCACCTGGCAATCCTCAAGGGCAACCTGGCCGAAGAGGGTGCCGTGGCCAAGATCAGCGGGGTGAAGAATCCGGTGATCACCGGCCCCGCCCGCGTATTTGAAAGCGAGGAAACCTGCCTGGCCGCCATCCTCGATAAGCAGATCAACCCAGGCGACGTGGTGGTGGTGCGACAGGAGGGTCCCGTGGGTGGACCCGGCATGCGCGAGATGCTCAGCCCCACCGCCGCGATCGTGGGCCAGGGCTTACTGGATTCCGTGGCCCTGATCACCGATGGACGCTTCTCCGGGGGCTCGTTTGGACTGGTGGTCGGCCATGTGGCGCCCGAGGCGGCCGTGGGCGGAACCATCGGTCTGGTCCAGGAGGGCGACAGCATCACCGTCGATGCCAGCCAACTGCTGATCCAACTCAATGTTGATGACGCCGAACTGGCCGCCCGCCGGGCCGCCTGGAGCAAGCCTGAGCCGAGGTACCGCACCGGTGTTTTGGGTAAGTACGCCCGGCTGGTGAGCTCCAGCAGCAAAGGTGCTGTGACCGACCAGCCTGACCTCTAGGCCTCGCCAGCAATCAAGGCGCGAATACGCCTGCAGAGGGCTTCAAGGGGGGCGCCGGCGCTGGGGCGTTCGCAGCGCTCCCCTGAGTTCGCTTGCATCCAGACGGGATGGCTGCCATGCCAAAGCATGGGTGCCTGCTCATCGGCCACCATGCTGAGCATCAGGTTTAGTTCGTCGCCGCTGCGGTAGATCTCCAGCTCGAGATCGCGATCAGGGTGGCGAACCCCATCGGTGTCGCGCGCTTCGATCAAGAGACAGCAATCACTGCAGTCCCCGACGGTGGAGGGCGGTTCGCCACTGAAACGCAGGGCGTGGCGATAGGGCTTCAGGCAGACATCGGCGGCCTTGGCCAATTCGCTCAGGAGGGGTTCGAGGTCCACAGTCAGGCCACGGCTCGGATCGAGCGGAGCAGCAAGCGCAGGGCACCGGGCCGGAAGCCGGGATTACGGCCGCCCATGTCTCCAAATTTGGAATGCAAGATCTGAATTCTGGTCACCCGTGCGGGATCAAAACGAAGGGGCAGGCCAACGGGGGTAGCCCGAACGCTGGGGGTGAGACGACTAAAGGGAATCGTCACCACGGAGGTGCCGTTGGGCCGGGTGGAGAACTCCGCCACCCAACGCAATCCACCTGGGATCAGTTCCGTGAGGCCGGCCACCCCATCACGGCTGGCCAGGGCCAGCTTGTAGCGGCGACCATCGCCATCGAGTTCGAGCTCGAGGGCTCCGTAGGAGGAGAGATCCAGCGGTGGATCCAGCACCGCTGAGCGGCAGCTCACAAAGCCGCCCCCCTCGGGTTCAACGACGGCCTCCATCAGCAAGCCAGACGCGGTGGAGTGACACTGACCCTGGCTGCGTCCCCCCATGATCGTGTCGTTGAGGGTGTGCCATCCAGGGAAGTCAGCTCCCTGTGCCAGGACCAGTGGCGCAAGCATGGATGCGATCCAAAGCAACGGCGTCAGCCTGCCGCAGTCACACCCGCGAGCGCGGCCTCATCCGCCAGGACAAGAACCTCATTGCGGGGAGTGACCAACTTGGCGGGGGTCCTATCGGGTGATTCACTCGGATCCAGCAGGCGGCTGAGGGCCTGCACCTTCCCTGATCCACTCACCAGAAAGATCACCTGGCGGGCCGCACTCAAAACAGGTGCGGTCAAGGTGATGCGCTCAAGTCCCTTACCGCGACCGACCGTGGTCCACCGATCGGTGATCGTCGGCGCCTCGGTGCCGGGGAACAGGGAGGCCGTATGGCCGTCCTCACCCAAGCCGAGAACCATCAGATCAAAAATCGGGGGCTCGCCAGGACAGACCCTCTGGATGGCCGAAGCGAATGACGCGGCACTCTCCTCTGGGGTCGGCAGGCTCACCGTCGGCACGGGATGGAAGGCGGCCTTGCTGCCGGGACCGTCCTTCAGCAGGGTCTGCCGAAGCATGCGGGCGTTACTCGAGGCATCCTCTGCATCGACCCAACGTTCATCGCCGAGGAACACATCGACCCTTTCCCAAGGGAGATGTTCCTGGCCGAGCAGGCCATAGGCCACCGCTGGGGTGCTCCCGCCAGAGAGAGCCAACTGGGCCCGATCCCGTTGGTCGAGGGCTAGATCCAGATGGGAAGCAATGGTCTGGGCAGCGAGGCGGGCCAGGGCCTGGCCGTCGCTTGCCCGTTCAATGCGGTAGTGGGTCATGGCCGGTTGCCTCTCAATCGAGCCACTCGGTGTGGAAAGTCCCCTCTTGGTCGACCCGTTGGTAGGTGTGGGAGCCGAAGCAATCGCGCATGGCCTGCACCAGGTTCTGCGGCAGGCGGGCGGTGCGGTAGCTGTTGATGTAGTCGAGGGTGCTGCTCAGGCAAGGGACCGGGATCCCGGCCTCGGCAGCACCGGCAACAACCTTCGCCAGACCAGGGAGGCGCCGATTCACCTGCTCGGCGAACCAAGGGTCGATCAACAGATTGACCAGCTGGGGATTGGCATTGAAGGCGTCCTGAATGCGCTTGAGCAGACGCGCGCGAATGATGCAGCCCCCTTTCCAGATCTGGGCGATGGACGGCATGTTCAGGTTGTAGTCATGCTCAGCCGAGGCGATGCGCAGCAGCTCCATGCCTTGGGCATAGCTCGCCATGCAGGCCAGGACGACGGCATCCATCAGCGGACCGGTGCCGTCGTTGCCGCAGAGTTCAAAGGATTGGACCGCCGGACCATGGAGGATCGCCTCGGCGTTCTGGCGCTGGGGCTTGATCGAGCTCATCACGCGGCCGTTGAGGGCGGCGTAGATGGTCGGTACCGGTGCACCCATCTGCAGCGCACTCACCACGGTCCAAAGACCAGTGCCCTTTTGCCCCGCCTGATCGACGATCTTCTCCACCAGATCGCTGCCATCAGCGGGGTCCTTCGTGCGCAGACAGATCTCGGTGATCTCAACGAGATAGGAGGCCAACTCCTCGGTGCTGTTCCAATGGCCAAAGATGTCGGCCATCTGCGTGCCGTTGAGACCACCAACCCGCTTGAGCAGGTCATAGGCCTCGGCAAGGATCTGCTCGATGCCGTACTCAATGCCGTTGTGGACGGTCTTGACGAAGTGGCCGGAGCCCCCGGGACCGATGTAGGTGACGCAGGGTCCGTCTTCCACCTGGGCCGCCATCTTGCAGACCAGGCTCTCAATCGCGTCGTAGGAGGCCTTGGTGCCGCCGGGCATCATGCTCGGCCCTTCGAGGGCTCCTTTGGCACCGCCTGAGACCCCCATCCCGATAAAGCCAAAACTCTTGCTCTCGAGCTCAGCCACACGACGTTCGGTGTCGTGGTACTCCGAGTTGCCACCATCGATCAGCAGATCGCCTGCTTCGAGGTAGGGCGAAATGTCTTTGATCACCGCATCCACCGCAGGACCGGCCTTGACCATCATCAGGATCCGGCGCGGATGCTGAAGCTTGCTGACAAAGTCCTCCAGGCTCGTGGAGCCAACAATGTTCTTGCCGGCGCCCATCCCAGAGAGGAACTCCTCGGTTTTGGCATAGGTGCGGTTGTAGACCACGCTGGAGAAACCATTGCGCTCAGCGTTGAGCACCAGGTTCTCGCCCATCACACCGAGACCGATCAAGCCGAAATGGGCCTTATCCATGGAGCTTTGAAGACGGATCCAATGTCACCAGTGTGGCGAGCTCTTTCAGCGGCGTGAACCGTTGTTGGCGAACACTGAAACAGGTTGAGTTGCCAACAAAAAACCCCTCTCTGCAAAGCCAGAGAGGGGTAGAGCAACGAATCGAGAGCGACTAGATGACGCTGTGGTCGGGGATGCTGGCGTTCTTGACCACCACGACAATGCCGTTGCGGATGTAGAAGCCGAGCTCAGGGCGATCTGCTTCTTCGACGTTGTCCTTGTTGACGATGGTGACGTTGTCGCCGATACGGGCGTTCTTGTCGAGGATCGCTCGCTTGACCGTGGTCCCGCGACCGACACCAACCGGAGTGCCGCCACGTTGACGCAGGGCATTGCGCTCGGCAGGGGACTCGAAGAAGTCATTGCCCATCACCAGGGTGTCCTGGAGGACGGCATCTTCTTCGACGCGGCTGCGAACACCCAGAACGCAATGGTGGATGCTGCAGGCCTTGAGGATCGAACCCTCACCAATGATCGATTGGGTCACCTGGGAGTCCAGCAATTTGCTGGGGGGCAGGTAACGGGGACGGGTGTAGATCGGGAAGGACTCCTCGTAGAACGAGAAGGCCGGGTTCGGCTGGTCGGTCAGGGCCAGGTTGGCCTCGTAGAAGGCGCCAATCGTTCCGATGTCTTCCCAATAGTCATCGAAGAGATAGCTCTGGATGTGGTCACCGCGCTCCAGGGAGGCAGGGATCAGCTCCTTGCCAAAGTCCGTCGCGCTCGGGTTCTTCGCTAGCAAATCGAACAGGGTCTCGCGGCTGAAGACGTAGATCCCCATCGATGCGAGATAGGGGCGCTTCTCGGCTTCCTCTGGGGAGAGCCCCAGACGGGAGGTGTCGACCCACATCTCCTTCAGGGCATCACCCTTGGGCTTCTCGCGGAACTCGCGAATCTTTCCTTTCTCGTCGGTGTGCATCAAGCCGAAGGCTTCGGCCTGCGGGGCATCCACCGGCAGGGCACCGATGCTGATGTCGGCGCCGGTGGCGATGTGGTGGTTGACGAACTCGCTGTAGTCCATCCGGTAGAGCTGGTCACCGGAGAGGATCAGGTAGTGGTCCACATCCCATTCCTGGAAGAGCCACTGGTACTTGCGCACGGCATCCGCTGTTCCCTCGAACCAGCTGGGGCTCTCTGGGGTCTGCTGGGCCGCCAGCACCTCGACAAAGCCCTGACCAAAGCCAGAGGAGAGGTTGTAGCTCTGGGTGAGGTGACGGTTGAGGGAAGCGCTGTTGAACTGCGTCAACACGTACATCTTGTTGATGTCGGAGTTGATGCAGTTACTGATGGGGATATCAATCAGTCGATATTTGCCAGCCAGGGGCACGGCGGGCTTGGCCCGCATCTTGGTCAGAGGGTATAGGCGGGTCCCTGCACCGCCGCCCAGAATGATCGCCAGAACGCGCTTCATCGCTTCCCTCTACGCCAAAAGCACGGCGACGTTAAGCGATTACTGAGGCCGCTCCACGGCTTTTGGGGCACATTGGCGGCAATTCGTACGGCTTTTCCCAGAACAGCCGTGATCCCTTAAAAACCCGGTGGGGTACTTAGCCCTGGAGGTCCTCCAATTCGAACAGCTCCTGGATGACCTTCATCGCCTGGTGCCGCTGCTGACGGGGCTGGGGAGCCCTCAGTTTCGTGACGGGACCATGGAGGATTTTGTTGATGATCCCCTTGCTCAGGGCCTCAACAACCTTGCGCTCGCGGGCGGAGAGGTCAGGACCCATCCGACTCAGAGCCTTCTGGAGCTCCTGCTCGCGGATCTCCTCGAGTTGGGTGCGCAGCCTGTTGGCCACGGGGACCGCCTCTAGACCATCCCACCACTCGATGAACTGTTGCCCCTCCTGATGAAGCATGCCCTCCGCTTCAGCGGCAATTTCACGGCGCGCCTCCTGATTGCGGGCAACCACCTCTTGGAGGTCGTCCACGTCATAGGCAGCGATGCCGCTGAGCTCGGAAACATCCGCTGAGATGTTCCGTGGCACGCCGATATCCACCAACATCAAGGAGGAGCGTCGGTTCAATTGCTCCAAACGCTCTGCCGTAATGATCGGGTCATCGGCACCCGTGCTGGTGAACACCAGGGAACAGGTGCTCAGGCAGTGATTGAGATCGCTGAGGGGTCGGCATTGAACCGGCAGAGCGGGGAAGTCCGCCGCCATCTCCTCGGCACGGGAGACGGTTCGGTTGAGCAGGACAACACCCCTGGCTCCCTTGGCCTGAAGGTGCTGGAGAAGCAGTCGGGCCATCCGACCGGCGCCGACCACCGCAATTTGTTCCTGATCGAGGGGAACGAGATCGTCAATCCCGCGGGCCTGTCCAACCTTCAGTTGGGCCAGCTCAACGGCTGCAGAACTGATCGAAACGGCACCGGTCCCCAGGTTGGTCTCCGAACGCACCCGCTTACCGGTGCTGACGGCTTGGTTGAGCAGGCGGTTCAGGATTGGGCCGATCGAGCGATGCTCTTGGCCCAGGCGGTACATCTTTTTGACCTGGGACAGGATCTGGCCTTCCCCCAAGACCAAAGAATCCAAGCCAGCCGCGACACGCATCAGGTGCCCGATGGCCTCCTCGTGGTGGTAGGCAAAGAGATGGGGCATGAGCTCAGAGAGCTCAAGGCCGGAATGCTGACTGAGAAAACTGCCGACGGCTGAAACCCCCTGCTCAGGGTTGCGAAGCAGGGTGTAGATCTCGAGCCGATTGCAGGTGCTGAGAATCGAGGCCTCAAGAACCTGTTCGTCCGCCCGCAGGCGCTGGAGGGAGTCCTCCATGCTCTGCTCAGCAATGCTGAGACGTTCCCGGATCTCAACCGGGGCCGTTCGGTGACTGAGTCCGACGACGGCGATGTGCATGAAGGTGGATCCGGGGGTGCGCAACAGGGACGGCTAAAAGAAAGCCGGGCCTCCCAGAGGAGACCCGGCTCGAGCTGATCAGGCGATCAGCGCAGAGCGATGCTCTGGGCTCCGTCCTTGATGTGGACCGTGGTGGTGAAACGGGCGGTGTTGTCCAGGGTGCTGATCACCAGGGAGCTGGTGCGGGTGCAGTCCTTCTCGAACTTCACGCCGTCGAAGAGCAGACCATCGGTGATGCCGGTGGCAGCGAAGACGACGTTCTCACCGCAGGCCAGTTCGTTGGCTTCGTAGACGCGGTCAGGATCGGTGATACCCATCTCGGCCAGGCGGGCCAGGTTGCCTTCCTTGGTCAGGCCTTCCCACTCGGAGGTCTGAGCGACGGCGGGGTCATACACCAGTTGACCTTGGAAGTGACCACCCAGGGCGCGCAGGGCGGCAGCGGAGATCACGCCCTCAGGAGCAGCGCCGATGCCCATCAGGCAATGGGTGCCGGTGCCAGCGAAGCCGCAGGCGATGGCGGCCTGCACGTCGCCATCGGAGATGGGCTGCACGCGAGCGCCGGTGGCGCGGATTTCCTTGATCAGGTCCTTGTGACGGGCGCGGTCCATGACCACGATGACCAGCTCTTCAGCGGGCAGTCCCAGGCACTCGCTCAGGATCTTGATGTTCTCGGTGGCGGACTTATTGATGTCAACCTTGCCCTTGGCGGCCGGGGGTGCAGCCAACTTCTTCATGTAGAAGTCGGGGGCATTGAACAGACCACCACGGTCAGAGGCAGCCAGAACGGCCATCGAGCCGCGCTGGCTGTTCGCGCAGAGGTTGGTGCCTTCGCAGGGATCCACAGCGAAGTCCACGCCGGGACCGGTGCCGCTGCCGACTTCCTCGCCGATGTACAGCATGGGAGCTTCGTCGCGCTCGCCCTCGCCGATCACGATGCGGCCCTGCATCTGGATCTTGTACATGCGCTCACGCATCGCCTCCACGGCGGCTGCGTCGGCCTCGTTCTTCAGGCCCATGCCGGTGAGCTTGGCGGAAGCGATGCCTGCCTGCTCAACAACCTCGAGAATTTCTTGAATCAGGGTGCGATCCACGGCGGTCCGGCGATGGGAAGGGTTGAAGCGCAGAGAGGGCTCTGGGGCTCTGGAGCACTGCAGTGACGGCCGTGAGAACCAGTCAATGAGTGGAAGTCCAGCGCCAGCAGGGCCTCTCGGGCTTTTAGCGCCGCTCACTGTATCAGTGCTTCACGGCGCGCCGAGCCGATGCAGCCTTTGAAAAAGAGGGGTGATGGCGATTCCTACAATCAGCCCCTGTTCAGCCGCGGTTGCGCCCCATGAGCACCAAGTCCCTGGTGATCTCCCCCTCGATTCTGTCCGCGGATTTTTCCCGGCTTGGGGAGGACGTGCGCGCGGTGGATGAAGCCGGTGCCGACTGGATTCACGTGGATGTGATGGATGGACGCTTTGTCCCCAACATCACCATCGGCCCCATGATCGTCGAGGCCCTGCGCCCGGTGACCAAGAAGCCCCTGGACGTTCACCTGATGATCGTCGAGCCGGAGAAGTACGTCCCCGACTTCGCAAAGGCCGGTGCAGACATCATTTCCGTGCAAGTCGAGGCCTGCACCCATCTGCATCGCAACCTCGCCCAGATCAAAGATCTCGGCAAAATGGCCGGTGCGGTGCTCAACCCCGGCACCCCGATCGACACCCTCGAGTACTGCCTTGAGCTCTGTGATCTGGTGCTGATCATGAGCGTCAACCCTGGTTTCGGCGGTCAAAGCTTCATCGAGAGCCAGGTGCAGAAGATCCGTGACCTGCGCCGGATGTGCGACGAAAAGGGCCTGGATCCCTGGATCGAAGTGGACGGCGGCATCAAGGCCGAGAACGCCTGGAAGGTGATCGAAGCCGGTGCCAACGCCATCGTCAGTGGCTCAGGCGTGTTCAACCAGCCCAGCTACGCCGATGCCATGACCGGCATCCGCAACAGCAAGCGCCCCTGAATCAGCCAATCCATGGCAC
>NZ_JAFMFX010000017.1:0-34848 GCF_017855895.1 Vulcanococcus sp. CPBay_Sum15L08_68
ACGCGCATGCGGGCGCCGGGGGGCTCGTTCATCTGGCCGTAGCAGAGGGCCACCTTCGACTTGGAGAGGTCCTCGGCGTTGATCACGCCGGATTCCTTGAATTCCTCGTAGAGGTCGTTGCCCTCGCGGGTGCGCTCACCCACGCCACCGAACACGGACACACCGCCGTGCTCTTTAGCGATGTTGTTGATCAGCTCCTGGATCAACACGGTCTTGCCCACGCCGGCACCGCCGAAGAGGCCGATCTTTCCGCCCTGGCGGTAGGGAGCCAGCAGGTCGATCACCTTGATGCCGGTCTCGAACACCTTGGGCTTGGTCTCGAGGTCGGTCAGCTTGGGAGCTTCGCGGTGGATGGGGGCGGTGGTGGTGGTCTTCACCGGACCCTGCTCGTCAACGGGCTCACCGAGCACGTTGAAGATGCGGCCGAGGGTGGCCTCACCCACGGGCACGGAAATCGGAGCACCGGTGTCCAGGGCGCCCATGCCGCGGACCAGGCCGTCGGTGCCGCTCATGGCGACGGCGCGGACGCGGTGGTCGCCGAGCAGCTGTTGAACCTCAGCGGTCAGAGCAACGTCTTGACCAGCCGAGTTTCTGCCCTCAATGCGGAGGGCGTTATAGATCTTTGGCAGCTTGCCGGCCGGGAATTCAACGTCGATCACCGGTCCGATCACCTGCCGGACGATGCCTTTGGTGCCGGTGGCAGTAGCAGCAGCCATTTAAAGGAGAAGTCGCAGGACGCACAGCGGGACGCAGCCCGCCTGAAGCGGCGCAAACATACCACCGCGCCCCTGCACCCCGTCACCCCTCCCCTGCCCTGTTCGGTCACCCGCCCCGCGGGGTGGTTGTGGACTCGGGAAGCGCGCCCATAACTTGGCACTCAGGGGATGTGAGTGCTAACTCGCGTTCCCAGGCGTTTTACGCCGCGACCCTGGCAGCGTCTCTGGCGCCATGCCAATGGTTTCGCCAACCAACCCGAATTCCATCCATGGCTGCTGTTTCCCTCAGCGTTTCCACCGTCAAGCCCCTGGGCGATCGCATCTTCATCAAGGTCTCTGAGTCCGAAGAGAAGACCGCCGGTGGCATCCTTCTGCCCGACACCGCCAAAGAAAAGCCCCAGGTGGGCGAGGTGGTTCAGGTGGGCCCCGGCAAGCGCAACGACGACGGTTCCCGTCAGGCTCCTGAAGTGAGCGTTGGCGACAAGGTGCTCTACAGCAAGTACGCCGGCACCGACATCAAGCTCGGCAGCGACGAGTACGTGCTCCTCTCCGAGAAGGACATCCTGGCTGTCGTCAACTGAGCCTCAACACCGTCTTCTAACCACCCCTACCGCGAGATTCGCCTCCCATGGCTAAGCGCATTATTTACAACGAGCAGGCCCGCCGCGCCCTCGAAAAAGGCATCGACATCCTGGCTGAGGCGGTTGCCGTGACCCTCGGCCCTAAGGGCCGCAACGTCGTCCTCGAGAAGAAGTTCGGCGCTCCTCAGATCATCAACGACGGCGTCACCATCGCCAAGGAGATCGAGCTCGAGGATCACATCGAGAACACCGGTGTCGCCCTGATCCGTCAGGCCGCCTCCAAGACCAACGACGCCGCCGGTGACGGCACCACCACCGCGACCGTCCTGGCCCACGCCATGGTCAAGTCCGGTCTGCGCAACGTTGCTGCTGGCGCCAACGCCATCACCCTGAAGAAGGGCATCGATAAGGCCGCTGAATTCCTGGTCGAGAAGATCAAGGAGAACGCCAAGCCCATCAGCGACTCCAACGCCATCGCCCAGGTCGGCACCATCTCCGCCGGCAACGACGAGGAAGTCGGCCGCATGATTGCCGACGCCATGGACAAGGTCGGCAAAGAGGGTGTGATCTCCCTCGAGGAAGGCAAGTCGATGACCACCGAGCTGGAGGTCACCGAAGGCATGCGCTTCGACAAGGGCTACATCTCCCCTTACTTCGCCACCGACACCGAGCGGATGGAAGCGGTTCTGGAGGAGCCCTACATCCTGCTGACCGACAAGAAGATCGGTCTGGTGCAGGACCTGGTGCCCGTGCTCGAGCAGATCGCTCGCACCGGCAAGCCTCTGCTGATCATTGCTGAGGACATCGAGAAGGAAGCCCTCGCCACCCTGGTGGTGAACCGCCTGCGCGGCGTGCTGAACGTGGCGGCTGTGAAGGCCCCTGGCTTCGGCGATCGCCGTAAGGCCATGCTCGAGGACATCGCTGTTCTGACCAACGGTCAGCTGATCACCGAGGACGCCGGCCTCAAGCTGGAGAACGCCAAGCTGGAGATGCTGGGCACCGCCCGCCGCATCACCATCAACAAGGACACCACCACCATCGTGGCCGAAGGCAACGAGGTGGCTGTGAAGGCCCGCTGCGAGCAGATCCGCAAGCAGATGGATGAGACCGACTCCACCTACGACAAGGAAAAGCTGCAGGAGCGTCTGGCCAAGCTGAGCGGCGGTGTGGCCGTGGTCAAGGTGGGTGCCGCCACCGAGACCGAGATGAAGGACAAGAAGCTGCGCCTGGAAGACGCCATCAACGCCACCAAGGCGGCCGTTGAAGAGGGCATCGTTCCTGGCGGTGGCACCACCCTGGCTCACCTGGCTCCCGCCCTCGAGGATTGGGCCAAGGCCAACCTGTCCGGCGAAGAGCTGATCGGCGCCACCATCGTGGCTTCCGCCCTGACCGCTCCCCTCAAGCGCATCGCTGAGAACGCCGGTGTGAACGGCTCCGTCGTGGCCGAGCACGTCAAGAACAAGCCCTTCAACGAGGGCTACAACGCCGCCGTTGGTGAGTACGTCGACATGCTGGCTGCCGGCATCGTGGACCCCGCCAAGGTGACCCGCTCCGGTCTGCAGAACGCTGCCTCGATTGCAGGCATGGTTCTGACCACCGAGTGCATCGTGGCTGACATGCCCGAGAAGAAGGAAGCAGCTCCTGCCGGCGGCGGCATGGGCGGCGGCGACTTCGACTATTGAGGCCGGTCGGGGAGAGGGTGACCCCTCCCCGATGAACCTTCAGTCATTGCAATGCATCTGGGGCACATTCGTGCCCCTTTTTTGTGCCTATCGCTCGGCGTCGATCAGGGCGATCCCAGTCCTGCCAGGACTATTTGTCTAGGCGCTGCAATGCAGAGCTATGCCAGAGGGCCGCTTTTGTCTTGCCGCGAGGGCGAGCTGGTGCGGGTGCAAATGCTCGCCATTGAGCAGGGGAATGGGCGTGAAGAGGCGGACGTATTGTTTCGGCTATATGAGTCTTGGCTGTGCCGCGTCCTGGTGCTTTTGCTGCGAACTTCAGGCCTGAGGTTCTCGATCGCTTTCGGGAGCTCTGCCGGCGGCAGGGCAGGCAGTACACCAAGGTTCTTGAGCGCCTTGCGGAGGTGTATCTAGAGACGGAGGGTGCTGTTCTAGATGGAGCGGTCTCCGCTGGACCGGCGGACCCCGATCGGAAGAAGCGGCTGGTCCAGGTGGAGTCACTTCAGAACAAGCTGCTGGAGGACCTCTTGAAGCGCGTGGAGCTTCTCGAGAAGCAGAAGGTGAAGACGGACTATGAGATCGAGCGTGTTCAGAAGAGCGTTGCTTTTCTGCGCTCCGGTCTTCAAGAGCCCGACTCCAAGGGCTGAAGACTTAGGGGCTTTGAGTCACCCGTGTTCGAATGAAGGCCTGCTTTCCCAGGTCTTTCATGCTCGCTTTTCGTCGCTGGTTGAAGGAATTCACGGAGTTCTTCTTTCAGAAGGGCAATGCCCTGAACCTGGCCATTGCGGTGGTGGTGGGCACCCAGTTTCAGCAGATCGTCGATGCGCTCACGAAAGACCTGTTGATGCCATTGGTGAATCCCCTGATTCGCAATGGCGGCTGGGAAAAGTGGGAGATTCCCTATGCCGGTGGGCAGCTCCTGATTGGACAGGCTCTGAATGTGCTGCTCAATTCCCTGATTGTGGGCTGGGTGCTGTTCTTCATTGTTAAGGCGATCAACCGGTCCCAGCGCATGGCCTCGGCGGGGATGGATCGCCTGCGTGCTGCCCAGGGCGGGGAAGCCGAGGTCTGAGCGGACACTGATCGTCCAGGACCCATGAAAGTGTTCGCAGCGAACAGTCCATCTCCTGCGTTGTCTGAAACGGTAGCCGTCATCACCGAATGAGTTCGCGTGCCGTTTCTTTCG
Organism: Vulcanococcus sp. CPBay_Sum15L08_68; assembly: GCF_017855895.1. Taxonomy (NCBI): domain Bacteria; kingdom Bacillati; phylum Cyanobacteriota; class Cyanophyceae; order Synechococcales; family Synechococcaceae; genus Vulcanococcus; species Vulcanococcus sp. CPBay_Sum15L08_68. The sequence continues at coordinate 4,163 of NZ_JAFMFX010000017.1, forward strand.
CGACAGCGCCGATTGCTGATCGCTCTCCTCACCGTTCCTGCGCTGCAGTTCCTGCTGGGTGCGTTCTTGCCAGCCCAGGCGGCAGAAGCCTCGCTGGATAGCTCCGACAACACCCTGCTGCTGATCTCGGCAGCAATGGTTCTGTTGATGACCCCTGGTCTGGCCTTCTTCTACGGCGGCTTTGTTCAGGGGCGCAATGTCCTCAACACGATGGCGATGAGCTTCGTGATGATGGGCATCGCCACCTTGGTCTGGGCCACTTTTGGCTTCAGCTTGGCCTTCGCCGATGGCGGTGCGGCCCAGGCGGTGGTGGGGAACCCCTTCACCTTTGCCCTGCTCGAGCGTCTGCCGGAGGTCTGGGATGGTCTGGCGGTTCCCGGTCTGACCTTTGCCCTGTTCCAGGGCATGTTCGCGATCATCACGCCGGCCCTGATCTCCGGTGCCCTGGTGGAGCGCATCAGCTTCCGCTTCTGGTGCCTGTTCACGCCGATCTGGCTGTTGCTGGTCTATTCCCCGCTGGCCCACATGGTCTGGGGCGGCGGCTTCCTGGGCAAAGATCTCGATTTCGCCGGTGGCACCGTCGTGCACATCAGCTCCGGCGTGACCGCACTGGTGCTGGCCGGTCTGATCGGTGCGCGCCGTCAGTGGCCCAAGGCGATCCGTCCTCCCCATGACGTGACCCAGATCCTGCTGGGTACCGGGTTGCTCTGGTTTGGTTGGTTCGGCTTCAACGGCGGCAGCCAGCTGGCTGTTGGCGGCGCCGAGATTCCCTTCACCACCACCCACGTCGCTGCCGCTGCGGGTCTGGTGGCCTGGTCGGTGGTGGAGACCTGGCGCGACGGCAAGCCCACCGCCGTTGGCATGGCCACCGGGGCTGTGGCTGGCTTGGTGGGCGTGACCCCCGCCGCTGGTTTTGTGACCATCGGCTCGGGCATGGCCATCGGTGCGATCACCGCCGTCCTCTGCTACATCTCGGTCCAGGTCAAGGTGAAGCTGCGCTTTGACGATTCCCTCGACACCTATGCCGTCCATGGCGTCGGCGGTACCGCGGGTGCCCTGCTCACCGGCGTCTTTGCCAACGCTGAGTTGATCGCCTCCCACCCCGCCGGTCAGGTTCTGGCGGAACAGGGCCGTGGAGCCCTGGTGCTGGGTCAGCTGCAGGCGGTTCTGGTGGCCTATGGCCTGGCTGCCCTTGGCACCCTCTTAATTGCCGGTGTCCTGCGAGGTCTTGGTGTTCAGTTCCGTGTCGGCGAAAACGCTGAAAACCTCGGCGTTGATGTGGCTGAACACGGCGAAGAGGCCTACGCCGAGCGCGTCGGTTCGCCTCAGCTGTTCTGAGCACAGCATCCACAAGCAAGCCCGGGGTGCAGCGCATCCCGGGCTTTTTGCTGTCTTGTTTTAGGCGTTGGGGGTGAAGGTCAGTGCCACCCCGTTGTTGCAGTAGCGCTTGCCGGTCGGGCGAGGACCGTCACCGAAGACGTGGCCCTGATGGCCGCCGCAGCGGCGGCAGTGGTATTCGGTCCGGGGGACGATCAATTTGAAGTCCACCTTGGTCTCGATCGCATTGGCCAGGGGCTCCCAGAAGCTGGGCCAGCCGGTGCCGCTGTCGTACTTCGCCTTGGAGCTGAACAGCGGTAGATCACAACCGGCGCAGTGGAAGATGCCGGCGCGTTTCTCGTTGTTCAGGGGGCTGGAGAAAGGGCGCTCGGTCCCCTCCTGACGCAGGACCTGGTACGCCGCTGGAGACAGGCGTGCCTTCCACTGGGCATCCGTGAGTTGCCACTGCGGATCAGCTGCCTTGCTGGCAGCATCCGCCGATTTGCCGCCCACCAGCAGGGCCAAGGAGGCGAGCAATCCCCGTCGTGTCATCGCGTTAGAGACCTTTGAACCAGCCGGCGCTGAGGGCCGTGGCCAGTCCCATGAAGATGGCGAGCAGGGTCCAGGTGATGCGGTTCAGGGTCGCCTCGGCGCTGCGGGCGCTGCTGAACATCGAGCTGCCGCTGGAGGCGATGCCACCCATGCCATCCCCCTTGGGGCTGTGCAGGAGAACGGTGATCACCAGCAGTGCACCACTGCTGAGCCAGATCCAGGTGAGGGTGGTTTGAATCATCGATGCAGCCTAGGCAGTGACTAGACGCCGAGGGTCTGAGGGATGCGGCTCGGTTGGCTTGGGCTGCCCAGGGGCGTGATCAGGGAGGCGCCAGTCATACGGCTCGGCTGCTCCAGGCCCAGGATCTCCAGCAGGGTCGGGGCCACATCCGCCAGACCACCACCACTGCGCAGTTCGACGGCGGTGCCGTGGCCGGGGATCTTGCGCTTTTCGCCCTCCACCAGGATCAAGGGGACGGGGTTGGTGGTGTGGGCGGTCCAGGGCAGGCCATCGGGGCCTTCCATCAGCTCGGCGTTGCCGTGGTCGGCGGTGACGATCAGGGTGCCGCCCATGCGGTTGGTGGCCTCCAGCAGGCGGCCCACGCTCCGGTCGACTGCGCCGATGGCTTCAACGGTGGCTTCCATCGCCCCGGTGTGCCCCACCATGTCGGGGTTGGCGTAGTTGATCACCACCAGGGAATAGATCCCCTTGTTGACCGCGGAGATGCAGTTGTCGGTCAGCTGCTCGGCGGACATCGCTGGAGCCTGGTCGTAGGTGGCGACGCGAGGGGAGGGGACCAGGTGACGGTCCTCGCCGGGGTAGGGCTGCTCGATGCCCCCATTCATGAAGTAGGTGACGTGGGGGTACTTCTCGGTTTCTGCCGTGCGGAACTGCCGCAGCCCGGCTTCGGAGACCACCTGACCCAGCAGACCATCAAGGGACTCAGGGGGGAAGGCCACGCTCACCGGCAGGCCGGCTTCGTATTGGGTGAAGGTAACGACGTTCAGGTCGGGGATGAACGTCCGCTCAAAGCCGTCAAAGCCTTCCACCACAAGCGCTTTGACCAGCTGGCGGACGCGGTCAGGGCGGAAGTTGAACAGCACCACACCGTCCCCGGATTCGATCGCGCCGGGAGCCAGTCGGGTGGGCTCGAGGAATTCGTCGTAGATCTCCTCGCCGTAGGACGCCTTCAGGACCTCCTGGGGCGAGAGTTCGCTGATCGTTCCCTCTTCGGTGAGCAGGCGGTAGGCCTTTTCGGTGCGCTCCCAGCGGTTATCACGATCCATCGCCCAGTAGCGCCCGCAGAGGGTGCTGATCCGGCCGATTCCTGCTTTCTCGATCTGGGCTTCGATCGTGTTGAGGAAAGGCTCGGCGCTTTGCGGCGGGGTGTCACGGCCATCGGTGATGGCGTGGATGCAGACCTCCTTGAGGCCGCGGGCCTTGGCCCATTGCAGCAGGCCCCCCAGGTGGTCGATGTGGCTATGGACGCCACCGTCGGAGCAGAGGCCGATCAGATGCAGCGTCTTGCCACTAGCCCGGAGTTGATCGGCCAGGGCGTTGAGTTCTGCGTTCTCAGCGATGCTGCCGTCGCGCACGGCCTGGCTGATGCGCACCAGTTCCTGGCGAATGATGCGGCCGGCGCCGATGGTCAGGTGACCGACTTCCGAGTTACCCATCTGATCGTCCGGGAGGCCGACATCGGCGCCGCTGGCTTCGATCAGGGTGTGGGGATAGGCATGCCAGAGGGCATCCATCACCGGGGTTTGGGCCGCCCGGATGGCGTTATGGCTGTCGTCGTGGCGGTAGCCCCATCCATCCAGGATGCAGAGCACAACAGGCGCAATCGCTCCGTTCTGGGAGGACTGCGAAGGACCTGCTGCGGTCCCCGCGTTGTGCGAGCTCGATTCGGTGGACGGTATGGCTGTCACCCGATAAAACCCCGCCTTTCCCTGCACGACCAGATGGGTCCAACCTACCTCTTGCCTTGCGCTGAGCCAGTCCTCAGCATGGTTGCGTCAGCTTTTGGCTACACCATGGGTTCCCACGCCCATCGCGCTCCCTTCTGAGACCCATGGCCGTTGATCGCGTTGAAATCCTGTCAGCGGTTGAGTTGGGACGGACCCTGAACCGCTTGGCCTCCCAGGTGCTGGAGAGCGTCGATGACAGCCGCGATCTGGTCTTGCTGGGTATCCCAACCCGAGGGGTTGCCTTGGCCGAGGTTTTGGCTCAGTTGCTTGAGCAGCTCTCGGGGCATCCGGTGGACTGCGGCAGCGTCGATCCCACCTTTCACCGCGATGACCTGGATCGCGTCGGTACACGCCTGGTGACGCCGACCTCCTTGCCGTCGAGCCTCGATGGCAAGGAGGTGGTGCTGGTGGATGACGTGATTTTCACGGGGCGCACCGTGCGCGCTGCCCTTGAGGCGCTGCAGGCCTGGGGCCGTCCCAAGCGGGTTTCGCTGCTGGCGATGGTGGACCGCGGCCACCGGGAGCTGCCGATTCAGCCGGACTTCTGTGGTCGCGTGGTCCCGACGAACCGCCAGGAGCTGATCGCCCTCTGCCTCAAGGGGATCGACGGCGAAGAGGGGGTGTTCCTCTTAAAAGGTGAGCCCTAGGGCTGGCCGTCAGGCCACCGCCTCGAGTTCATCGGCGCGGAAGTGGGCGCGGAACTTTCCGAAGGCCACGATCACCGGCATGGTCGGGCTGATGGTGCGGCCCTTGTAGTCGTTCAGGACCTGGAAGACCTCCCCCTGCTGGCCCTTGAGATCGAAGGCCTGGCCGCGGTGCTGCGGGTGGTGGAAGACCACAACGCTCTGGCTGACCGTGACTTGATCTCCCGCCTGCATGAAGGATCGCCCTGAAGTGGTGGCCATCCTGTCACGCGTGATTAACGCCTGCAGGCTGTCTCGGGCCCATCCTCGATGACCTGTCCCCCCAGTTCGGCGCAGGCTTGGCTGAAGGCTTGCCAGTCATCCAGCCCTTGGCTGAGTTTCTGGCTGACGAGTCGGCTGAGCTGGGCCTCGGGGACGTTGGAGCCCAGGCCTCCATGGGAGTCGTGCTCGCCGTGGTCGCGCTTGCGCAGCCCCTCGATTCCCCCCTCGACCTGTTGGCGTAGGGCTTGGGTGTGTTGTTTCCACCAGGGATGTTCGATGCGATTGAGGGCATCGAGGGCTTCCCACCAGCGCTCTTGGGGGATCAGCCGGGCAGCGCGCTCCTTTTGAAACCGGTTTCGGCTCCAGTCCTCACGGAGTTGATCGCCCAGGGCAGTGCCTTGGGGGTTTTGGTCGGCATTCAGGCTCTTGAGCACCGCCAAGGCCCGATCCAGTTGTCCGCGGCGGTAGAGGGACAGGGCTTCGGTCTCCAGTTGCTGTTGCCAAGTCAGCAGGCGCTGTTGGTCCTCCGGGGTGCTGTTGCCGGAGTTGACGAGCAGACGCTGCAGTTGCAGAGCCTGGGCTGGTTGTTGGGCCAGCCAGAGCTGTTCGGCTTTCAGCCGGCGGCAGCGGCTGAGTTCCAAGGGGGCTTGGCCCCCGAGCCAGCGCAGGGCTGAGAGCTGTTCGCCAAAGAGCAGGCAGTCATCCAGTCGCCCGGCTTTGGCCGCTTGATCGAGCCGAGTGGGAAGTTGTTTCTCCCACCAGTAGGCCGCGCCAACCCCCGATGCCACCAAGCCCAAGGTGAGCACCAGCCAAAAACGCGGAAGCCGGTGTCGGCGGATGGCCAAGTGGCGGGTCTGGAGTCCAGCTCCGTTCTATGCAGCGACCTTCCAGTGATCACGCGGCCAGGGGCAGAGTTCGAGCCGGCCTAGCGGACCGCCCCCAAATCGATCGTGCTTTGGCGGATTTGGGTCTGTAGATCCAAAGGCTCAACCTGCAGGTGGCAGGCCGAATCGATCCAAAACCGCAGCTCGATGCGGTCCTCGCCGGGACTGCCGCAGGGGCTCAGGGGAATCTGGACAGGAGCCTGCGGCCAGGCCTGGACCCGGGCGGATCCAGCGCTGTTGCGGCGCAGGACCGGCAGGCCATCGACAAAGACGACTTCGCTGCGTTCCTCGGCTTGGGGTTCGCCCAGCACCAGTTCCAGGGCGCTCTGCTCGGCCTGGCTGCAGGACAGGCGGATGGTCAGGGGTTGCTCGATCGGCCAGCTCTGGCCCGCCATGAACAGCGGATGCCAGCGATGTTCAGCGCTGCGCTGATCCCAGCAACGCAGGGAGACCCCTTGGCTGAGCACATCTTTGATGCGAACACCGGGGGTCAGGCTCAAGGCGCCCAGGGCCACGGCTTCCACGGGGCGGCTCCCCCGCAGGGGGATGCCCGGGAGCCGTTGCTGGATCCAGTCGCGAATCAAGGGGATCTGGGCGCTTCCCCCCACGGGCAGAACCGCATCAATGTCCTCGGCTTGCACGCCCGCGGCCCGCGCTGCCGCCAGAACGGTCTCCAGCAAGTCGTCCAACAGGCTCAGCAGCCCCCGCTCCTCGAGCAGTTGCTGGAGCTCCGCCCGCTGCAGCCGCAGCGGGATGGCGCCGGCGTCCTGGGGCGTCCAGAGCGCCAGCGCCTCCTCCGCTTCGCTCAATTCGCACTTGAGCCTTTCGCAGACCTCGAGCAGTCCCCGCGGCGGGCTGGTCCAATCCGGGCAGAGATGGGCCGCAATCCAGCGGTCGAGATCGCGGCCGCCGATGGCCAGTCCGGCCTTCCCCAGGACCTCGGCGGTCCGCAGGGTTTGCTGGCTGTTGTTGAGGGTCCGGCCGCCAAAGCGCAGCAGTTGGGCGATGGGTGCTGCCCGGCCCTCGCCGCCCGGCAGCGCCACCAGCGACAGGTCGGTGGTGCCCCCGCCCACGTCGACCACCAGCACACGGCTGCCCGGGGGGAGGCCTGCGCCGATGGCCGCAGCGGTGGGCTCATCCACCAGGGCCACATCAGGGACGTCCATGGCCTCGACGGCCTCCAGCAGCCACTGGCGGTAGCCCCGGTAGCCATCGATCGGTGCGGTCAGCACCAGGCGATCTGGTGCGAGGGCCTCCGGTAGATGGGACCAGATCTGCTCCAGCAGCAGGCGCCCGCTTTGTTCTGGGCTCAGCCAGCTGCCACTGGTCTCGCTGCTGGGTTGACCGATCAGACGTTTGAAGTCCCGCTGCAGCTGGGGCCCGTCCTGCTCCAGGAGTCCCCCTTCGACGACCTGCCGTCCAATCAGCGGTTGGCGGGTCTCCCGATCCGCCAGCCAGATCAGGCTGGGGATGACGACCGGATCGCTGCTGCTGAAGGGCGGCAGCGGCAGCAGGCAGGCGCTCTGATCGCCGGCGCCTTGATGGGCCACCACCGTGGTGGTGCTGCCGAGGTCAATGGCAAGGGTGCCGGCCATTGGCCAAAGCTGAAGGGAAACTGCCGTCTAAGAGGGTGACGCAAAACCAGACTTCATGGTGAGACAAGCGGGACTTGTCTTGGGTCATGGAGCGGGTTGCTGTTGCCCTGTGGTCGTTCTATCGGGAGGACCCCGAGCAGGCGCGTCGCCTGGATCCTCTCCTGGCCGCGCGGCTGTCCCGCGGTTGGGGCTCCTTGCGGATCGAGTGCAGGGATCTCGCCCACCGCGCCATGGTCTGTGGCGTGATCGATCTACTGAGGCCGCCGCTGGAGGCGCTTCAGCTGGCCCGCGAGATTCGTCTGGTGGTGGCTGGGGAGGAGCCGATGGTCTTCCCCGTCAGCGTTCCCTTATCCAGCAGTCTGCTGACCTACGATGAGTCGATCGGCGAATAGTGCATGTATCTCGGCGTCAACGTCAGCCCCAAAGAGCTCGCGCAGCGCGCTGAGAATCTCGTTCGGCAGTCCAGCAACCGCTACCTGACCACCGTCCGCATCGCCTTCCGCGCCAAGCAGCGTCGTTTCGATGACTTCGATGGGCTGCTGGAGGATTCGATGGTGAAGCCCGTGCAGCGCGCCATCATCGAGCTGAGCGACGAGCAGGACCAGCCCGATCTGCTTCCTGGTTGAGCCTCAACGGATGCGGTTCGCTCCCGGGTGACCGTGATTGAACGCGAAGGAGAAGGGTGGCGGTTGGCATGGGATGCCGGCCGTCACCCTTTTTCCGTGTTGATCGGAGGAGATGGCTGGGCGGTGGAGCTCAGTGAGGCCGAAGCCTGCAGCCTCCGCGATGGCCTGGGCGCGCTCATCGACCAGCACCGTCAGCTGATCGATCAACTGATGGCCGAAGAAGCGATCGAGCTTGAGCTCGAACGGGAGGGCTGGTGGATGGCCCTCGATGGCGACCGCCAGGGCTGGGCGTTGCGGGTGATGCTCACCCCTGGGCCGGGGCAGCGGGCGATCGAGGGCAGCTGGAGCCGGGAGGCAGCCGCTGGCTTTACCGCGGCGCTCTCTCAGCTCCATGGCCAGCCGTGAGGGCGTGCAGGGCGCAGTAGTCCAGCCCATCGAGGCCCGCTGCAGTGGAGCCTTGCAGCAGGTGCAGGAGTCCTTCGAGCCCGTCGCCATTCAGTCCTGCGGCTTGCGTGGCCTGGAGGAAGAGGGCGAGGTCCTTGCGCAGGTGGGCCGTAGGGAAGTTGGGGTTGCCGTAGTCGCCCGCGAGTTCCCGCTCCAGTTTCTTGTCGAAGGTGGGGGCGTAGAGGGCACTTCCGCGCAGGATCTCCATGAAGGCCTCCACCTCCACCCCGCTGCGCTGCACCAGATGCAGCGAGAGGCTGAAGGCATGGGTGAGGCTGGCGATGAGCTGGTTGAGGGCCAGCTTGCAGGCCATGGCGCTGCCCACGGCCCCAAGCCGCCTGGGGGCTTCGCTGAGTTGGGTCAGGATCGGTTGGGCCGCGGCAAAGACCGCAGGCTCGCCTCCCGCCATCAGTTGCAGCCGGCCGAGGAGGGCTTCCGGTTTGCTGCCCAGGACCGGAGCTTCCAGGTAGCGCCCTCCGCGCGCTGCCACACCATCGGCCAGGGCCTGGCTTTCCTCGGGGCCGATCGTGGCGATTTGGATCACGGTGCGGCCGTCGAGCTGCTGATCCAGGTCCCCGAGAAGCAGTGCCGAGGTGCTGGGTCCATCGCTCAGCACGGTGATCAGCCAGTCCGCCTGCTCGGCCACCTCCCGGGCCGTGGCGGCGCTGCGGGCTCCCGCCTGGATCAAGTCTTGGCAGCGCTCCGGCGAGCGGTTCCAGACCCAGAGCTCCTGCTCACCCTCGAGGAGCCGCCGGGCGATCGCACCCCCCAGCAGGCCGGTTCCAAACAGGGCGATGGCCATGGCGGCAGGGGTGAGATTGCTGATGAGATCATCGCTCTGATCAGGACTGCTGATCTCCGTTTTTCTCCCAGCCGAGCGCGCCTCTTCCCCAGGGTTTTGCACTGGTTTTCCACAGCCTGAGGGCACCAGCGGGCAGTCGCCCCAGTCACCTGGGGAGAACGGCCATCAATTCGGCAAGCCCTGTTGACAAGCCCTGGGGGCCTGACAGGGGTGCTGGCTCGCTCCCCGCTGCGGGGTGCAAACCCGCTCGGGCTGCTGTGATCTAGCCCTGAGATCCCCTGGGAATGGCTCGATCAGGGCGGTGTTGACCGTTCCCTCGCGTTGTGGGGAACTAGTGCTCATCGACCGCAGGAACGGCATGGAAGCAACTGGCACGGTGAGCATGTGCGCTGAGGTTCCCGAGCCCCTGCTTCAGTCCATGCAGGGCTTCATTGAGGCCCACCCCAACTGGGACCAATACCGCCTCTTCCAGGCGGCCCTGGCCGGCTTTCTGGTGCAGAACGGCGTGCAGACCCGTGAGATCACCCGCTGCTATCTGGCGAACCTCTTCCCGCAGCAATCGCGCTTCAGCGAGCCCCTCGCCTGATCCGGCGCCATTGGACATAGCTGTTGGTCACGGTCGTGGCCATCAGGCAGAGGGATGGCACCACCACCGCGCAGGTGATCAGCAGGCCCGAGCCATCCCAGAGCAGTTCACTCAGGAGGCCCAGGATGAAGGGCAGGCCTGTGATGGCCAGCAGCACCGCCGAGAGAGCCAGCAGCCCCGGCCCTTGCTGCTCCAGCAGCACAAAGCCTGCCCGGAAGGCTTGGGTCGCTCCGAGGCCTTCCGCCACCACTAGGCAGGCGTTGAAGAGCTGACTGAGGGCGAGTCCCCCCCCGAGGACGACGCCAACCACCAGGGGCAGGGGCGCCAGAGGCTCAGCAATCAGCAGCAGCAGGGACCAGCTCAGGAAGCTCGTCAACACGATCAGGCTGAGGGCGGCGGTGAGGCGCAGGACCCCCCGGGTGAGGTGCCAGCTGCAGGCACCGTGCCAGCGGTAGAGGGCGTCGGCCTTGGGGGCCAGGCCGCGACTGAGATCCAATCCCGCTCGGGTGAGGCCATCGATCAACCAGATCAGGCTGATGGCATACAGCGCAATCCCGATCAGCCGGATCAGTAGGGAGAGTCCAGCGTTGCTGATGGCTTCCCCCAGGCCGAACAAGACCCAACCCAACAGATGCAGGCCAAACAGGCTGGCGGTAAATCCAAGAACAATCCGCGGGTGGGCCCTCAGTTGGCTGAGGCTGTCGAGCAAGGCTCGCCCCGGCTTGATCTGGGCTTGCTTCAAAGGGGTCCGAGGAGGGCAAGGAGCCGCTCAGCGCTGGCATCAGGGACCGGCAGGATCGAAAGACGATTGCCGTTGCGCACCACCGGCAGCTCCTCGACGCTGAACTGCTCCCGCAGGGCGTCAAGGCTCAGCATGGCGCCAAAGGTGCCGACGTACTTCAGGCGAACACAGTCCCAGCGGGGTGCTTCCGGTTTGGATTTGGGGTCGAAGTATTTGTTCTCTGAATCGAATTGAGAGGGGTCAGTGATCCCGGTCTCGATCACTTCCATCATCCCGACAATGCCCGGTGGTTTGGCGTTGGAGTGATAGAAGAAAGCGCGATCGCCGATCGACATCGAGCGCATGAAATTGCGCGCTTGATAGTTGCGAATGCCATCCCACAGCGTTGTGCCCTCGCGCTGGAGATGCTGGATGCCATAGACATCCGGCTCACTCTTCATCAGCCAGTAGGCCAAGGCTGCTCGTCCCGTTGGCCGCGAGTGTAAGGCGGTTGTTCAGGCCCCTAGAGGCCCTCGGTCAGGGAGCGGAAATGCTCGCCTCGCGCTTCAAAGTCGCGGTATTGATCGAAGCTGGCGCAGGCCGGTGAGAGCAGGACAGCCCGGCAGTGTTCCCGTTGGCTGAGCTGTCGTGCCGCAGCCACCGCTTCAGGGAGCGCGTCGCAGCACTGGATCACGCCGGTGTACCCGCCGGAGAGCAGCAGCTCTTGGAAGTGGGATTGGGCGGCACCGAAGAGCACAACGGCCTTGGCGCTGCGTTGAAGCGCCGCGATCCAGGCGCTGGCATCGCCCTGCTTGGCCTCCCCGCCGGCCAGGGCCACAAGGGGACCTTCGACGGCCCGCAGGGCCACCTCGGCGGCGTCGTAGTTGGTGGCTTTGCTGTCGTTGATCCAGTCGACCCCATCGAGGCTGCGGATCAGCTCGAGTCGGTGGGGGACGCCGGGGAAGGCCCGCAGGGCCGCTTCCATCGCCGGGCCGCTGAGGCCCAGCTCCAATCCCACGGCCAGGGCCATCAGCATGTTCTGGCGGTTATGGGCCCCCGGCATGGCCAGGGCGTTGGCTGGGAGTAGGGCGCCGCTGCGCTGCATGACCTGATTCCCCTCGATCCAAAGCCAGGGGTCGATTCCTTTGGCCAGGGCCGCCTCCCGGGATGCCGCGGTGATCCAGCGGGCGTTCGGCCAGGTGGCGGCGTGCGCGCAGAGGTCAGGGTCATCCCCATTCAGCACTTGGATCGCAGAGCGCTCCAGCAGTCCCCGTTTGATGGCTCTGTAGTTCTCGAGCGTTCCGTGCCGCTCCAGATGATCCGGAGTCAGCGTGGTCCAGAGGCCGATGGCCGGAGCCAGCTCCGGGGCGGATTCGATTTGATAGCTGCTCAGTTCCACCACCAGGGCCTGGGGGCGGGTCTGTCCGTCAGAGAAGCGTTCGAGGGCCAACTCCGCGGCGGAGTGGCCGACATTGCCGCACATCGGCGCGTCGATGCCCCCCTGCTCGAGCAGGTGAGCGACCAGATGGGTGACCGTGGTCTTGCCGTTGGTCCCGGTGATGCCAATCCAAGGGGTCGAACCGCTGGCTTCCCAGGCGGTGCTGATCTCACCGTTGGTGGGGATTCCTTGCTGCCGCAGCCAGATCAAGGTCGGGTGATCCCAACGGATGCCCGGGCTGACGATCACCCGCGCGCAGTCCCCCAGGAGCGGCTCAAAACTTTCTGGTGCAAGGGCCTTGCCCAGCTCCACCGCGATCCCTTCGCCGCGGAGCTTCTCGGCCTTGCGCTGATGCTCAGCCCCCTGGCCGCTTTCCAGCACCAGAACGTTGGCTCCCCGCCGTGCCAGTAAGCGTGCGGCCCCAAGACCCGATCGGCCCAGCCCGAGAACCACGGTCACTGGCATGGCCTTGATGCTCGGGATCGAATTAAAAAGTGGGCGATACTGGAATCGAACCAGTGACTCCTACCGTGTCAAGGTAGTGCTCTACCTCTGAGCTAATCGCCCTCAGAAGCCTTTCGGCTTGAGGAACCTAGCAGTCGGTGGATCAGCGTCTTTGCATCACCAGGCGCCAGCGTTCCCGTTTGGTGGGCTGAATCTCGAGGATCTCCAGCTCCCCTCGGCCATCGAGGCGGACCCGGTCGCCCTGCTTGAGCTCTCGGCTGGGGCTGGTGATGACGGACCAATTCACCCGAACGGCCCCCGCCCGGATCCAGTCGGCCATCTTGCTGCGGGACACCCCAAGCCCCGCAGAGGCCACGGCATCCAGGCGCAGTGAGGCTTCGACGCTGCTGAGTTGCTTCGGGGTGCGGCTGGCGGGGAGTTGCAGGGCGCTGACGGCCACGGCCTCAGTGCTGATCTCCACGCTGCGCACCAGAGCTGTTCGTCCCCCCCAGGCCTCTGCGACTTCCTGCCGCAGGATCAGTTGGGCGCCGCGGTCACCCCGCATCCAGATGTCGCCGAGGTCCCCCGCTTGGGCTCCGGCCTGGATCAGGCCTTGGCGCACATCCAAGGGTTCGGCTGGATCAAAGAGGAAGTTCCCCGTGATCACGAGCCCCTGCAGGGGGGCTTCTGGCCTCTCGGCGTCGCTGATCTCCACGCGCCGCAGCAGCAACCTGCGGCGCTCCGCCTGGGGCCAGCCGCCGTCGCTGGAGAGGGTCAGCTCGGTCAGGCTGCCGAGCCGCTCTTGCGCCTCCTCGAGGAGGTCAGCGGCGAGGAAGTCACTCCAAACGGGTTCCCAGGTGCGCAGGGCCTGCTCCGCCAGGCTGATGAGCGCCCCCATGGCCTCGGGGTTGCGACAGCCCTGCAGCAGTTGATCACGGGGCAGCATCGGCGCGCTCCTAGTTGTCGCCGAGCCGCACCACGCTCTGGGGATTGGCCTCCTTGAGCCGGGTCCAGGGCACCTCGACGCCGGTGGCTGTCTCCAGCAGCAGCAGCCAGTTGCCCTCCTCGAGGCGATTGCGCAGGGCGCGGATGCGGTCGTCGCTGTCGGAGCTCACGCTGGCCGCCGCGGCGTAGCTCCCCATCAGGCCTGAGCCCAAACCCAGCAGGCCGCCGATCAGATGGGAGCCCACCTCTCCGGCAAAGGCAAAGGTGTCGAGGTCCGTCATGAAGGTGAAGGTCACGCCGGCGAAGAAACCAAAGGGCATCAGCCAGGTGGCCATCCCTTTTTGGCGCCGTTTGCGGGCGATCGAGGGGTTCAGCTCATCCACCTCGGCCATCGCGGTTTCTCCAGTCCCCACGGCGACGAGACGCACCGGGGCAGGGCTGAGGGAGGCCAACTGTTCCTTGAGTTGGTGCAGTCGCTTTCGCGACGAGAGCACCACCACCACGCTGCTGCCCACGGAGTCACGCTTCAGACCAGCCGATTCTCCATGCTGCGGCCGGCCGTTGTGGCGGCTTCAAGGTCCCTCTCTACACTTCACCTCCGGCCGCTCCACCCCGCCGGGTCATGACGAAGGTTCTGGTATCCGATCCCATCGATCAAACAGGGATCGACATCCTCTCTCAGGTGGCCCAGGTGGATGTGCGAACGGGCCTGCCGCCTGAAGAGCTGAAGTCGATCATTGGCGACTACGACGCCTTGATGATTCGTTCGGGCACCACGGTGACCGCGGACATCATCGAGGCCGCCACCAAGCTGCGGATCATTGGCCGGGCCGGTGTGGGGGTCGACAACGTCGATGTCCCGGCGGCCACCAAGCGCGGCGTGATCGTCGTGAACTCGCCCGAGGGCAACACCATTGCGGCCGCCGAGCATGCCCTGGCACTGATGCTCTCGCTCTCCCGGCACGTGCCCCACGCCCACGGCAGCACCATGGCCGGTGGCTGGGACCGCAAGAAGTACGTCGGAAACGAGCTCTATAAGAAAAAGCTGGGCGTGGTTGGCCTGGGCAAGATCGGCTCCCACGTTGCCCGGGTCGCGAAGGCGATGGGGATGGACGTGATGGCCTACGACCCCTTCGTCTCGGCGGAGCGGGCCCAGCAGATGCAGGTGCGTCTGCAGGAGCTGCCGGCCCTGTTCGCTGAAGCCGATTACGTCAGCCTCCACCTCCCCCGCACCCCGGACACCGAAAACCTGGTGAATGCGGAACTGCTGCGGACGATGAAGCCCACCGCGCGCATCGTGAACTGCGCCCGGGGCGGAATCATCGATGAGGCGGCCCTGGCTGAGGCGGTCGAGAACGGCGTCATCGCCGGTGCAGCACTGGACGTCTACGCCAAGGAGCCCCTGGCCGCCGATAGCCCCCTGCGCAAGGTGAGCGAGCGGCTGATCCTGACCCCCCACCTGGGGGCATCCACCGAAGAGGCCCAGGAGAACGTGGCGGTGGATGTGGCGGAGCAGATCCGCGATGTCCTGCTCGGTCTTCCCGCCCGCAGTGCCGTGAACATCCCCGGCTTGAACGCCGAGGTGATGGAGCGCCTGAAGCCCCACCTGCAGCTGGCCGAGATCCTGGGTCAGTTGGTGAGCCAGCTGGCCGGCGGCCAGATCAGTGAGTTGGAGGTGCGTCTCCAGGGCGAATTCGCCAACCACCCCGCCCAGCCCCTGGTGATTGCCTCCCAGAAGGGCCTGCTCTCCACCGCCCTGGGGGATTCGATCAACTTTGTGAATGCCGGCCTGGAGGCCAAGGAGCGCGGCATCCACGTGGTCGAGGTCAAAGATGACGCCGCCCGCGACTTCGCCGGTGGTTCGCTGCAGCTCACCGCCAAGGGCGCCAACGGCAGCCATGTCGTCACCGGTGCGGTCTTCGCCGATGGCGAGCTGCGGGTGACCACGATCGATGAGTTCCCGGTGAGCGTGACCCCGAGCAAGCACATGCTCTTCACCCGTCACCGCGACATGCCCGGAATCATTGGCCACATCGGCTCGGTCCTGGGCGAGCACAACGTCAACATCGCCTCGATGCAGGTGGGCCGCCGGATCGTGCGCGGTGATGCCGTGATGGTCCTGAGCCTGGATGACCCCCTGCCTGCCGATCTCCTGGCGGGGATCCATGCCATTGAGGGCATTCAGCAGGCGCACCCCGTCACCCTCTGACCCCGATGGCCTTGGCTTGGTGGCGGCTTGAGCTGCTCGCGCTTCCGGAACTCGAGGAATCGCTGACCTGGAAGCTCAACGCCCTGGGGATTCCCAGGGTGGCTCTGCGGCACAGCCCCGACCAGCCCCAGGACCGGAAGTTGGTGGCCTGGCTGCCCGCGTCCGATTGGCCGGAGAGTGAACGGCAGCAGCTGGAGCAGGCCCTGCAGCCCTTGGCCGAGACCTTTGGCTTGACCCTGCCGACCATCCACTGGTTTGAGCAGGACGACGAGGACTGGAGCCTGAGCTGGAAGCAGCACTGGGAACCCGATCCCGTCGGTGAGCGCCTGTTGATCCTTCCCGCCTGGCTGGAGCTGCCCCCCGAGCACGCCCACCGCCAGGTGATCCGGATGGACCCCGGCAGTGCCTTTGGCACCGGCAGCCATCCCACGACGCGGCTCTGCCTCGAGGCGATCGAGCAGCTGGCGGATGAGCGCGGCGGAAGCTTGGGGCCCATTCGTGTGGCTGACCTGGGCTGCGGCAGCGGGATCTTGGGCATTGCCTCCCTGCTCGAGGGCGCCGGCAGCGTGGCTGCAGCCGACACGGACTCGCTGGCGGTGCGCGCCACCCGAGACAACGCCGTGGTGAGTGGGTTTGCCGAGCAGTTCCAGGTGGACCTGGGCTCAATTGAACGCCTGGCGGAGCTGCTGGAGGGGCGTCCTGCTGACCTGCTGCTCTGCAACATCCTGGCCCCGGTGATCGAGGCCCTCTGTCCAGCCTTTGACACCGTTCTGGCCCCCGAGGGCCTGGGCCTGCTCAGTGGACTGCTGGTCAGTCAGGCCCCCCGCTTGCAGCAGGTTCTGGCGGAGCAGGGCTGGAGCGCTGAGCTCAGCGCCCAGCAGAGTCAGTGGGGACTGATGACCATCAGGCGCTCCTGACAAAAATCCGAAACCGTGGCTTGTTGCATAAGTCACGCTGATGTGTGCCCATGCTTCCCATTGGGCTTCGCCTTGAGATCCCCTCGAAACCCCAGGAACTGCCCTTGTCGGATGTAGGAAGGGTCCGTCCTACAGGGCCTGGGTGTTTTGTCCAGGAGCCTGTGAGCCCCATTCCTTTCATGGCTTCCTACAAGGTCACCCTCATCAGCGAGGCAGAGGGCCTCAACAAGACCATCGAGGTTCCCGACGACCAGTACATCCTCGACGCCGCTGAAGAGCAGGGCATCGATCTCCCCTACTCCTGCCGTGCTGGTGCTTGCAGCACCTGCGCCGGCAAGATCACCGCTGGCACCGTCGACCAGTCCGACCAGAGCTTCCTCGACGACGACCAGATCGAAGCTGGCTTCGTTCTGACCTGCGTGGCTTACCCCACCAGCGACTGCACCATCAAGACCCACGCCGAAGAAGAGCTGTACTGAGCTCGACCCGGGGCGTGCCCGTTCACGCCCCGTCTCTTTGTGCTTTCAGAACCACCCCCCGGGGTGGTTTTTTTGTCTTTAGTCCCCGCCTGCCGTTGTGACTGCCTCAGCCTCGGGTTCAACCCTTCCTCAGGTGCAAGAGGTGTATGCGCCAGGTAGCGAGCACACCAGTCCTGGTGCGCAGTACAGCTTTCGGGTGGTTGGCCCCTGCTGCCGGCTGTTTGACCGTGAGGAGCTGCCCTGGCCCTGCTGCCGGCTCTCCTGGCGCAGCAAGGAGCCCAGCTGGCGTCGTGTGGGCAAGCGCTTCGTCCCTGACCTGGCGGCCCGCCGGTGCCCCTCCTATGCGGTGGAGCTGCTGCAGCCGGGTTCCAGGCCCACCCAGACCGTGCTGACGCTCTTCTCCCAGCGCCTCAGTGCGCCCCTGCAGGAGTGGTGGTACAGCAAGCAGCCCACCTCCTGCGATCCCAGCAACCTCACGCCGCCGGAGGCGGCCTGATCTGGGGCATAAAAAAAGCCCCGCCGTGATGGCGGGGCTTTGCAGTCGTTGAGGTTGAAGCGAGATCAGAAGTAGATCTTGCCGCCGCCCCACTGGGGACCAAGCACTTTGGGAGCGGTCAGGATGAAGCCGGCCATCAGGCGCAGGTCTTCGTCGTTCATGTTCCGCATCTGCACGAAGACGTCGCTGCTGCGGATGCTGGGGTGCACGTCGGCAATGCTGTATTCGCCGTCGTAGCTGGTCGGGTCCTTCATGTAGTCGACCAGGGCCTCAACGTTGTCACGGGCCGGGGTGGCCAGGGCCAGGGTCTCGGGGTCGAGGCCAACGTTGTGGTTGGTCTTGGTGATGCCGCCGGCGTGGCAGACGCCGCAGCTGTTGTTGAAGGTCTTACGACCTGCGTTGACTTCCTGCTCGCTGAAGGTCACGGTTGTGCCTGCGGCATCAGCGGGCACGGTGAGCTGCTCAGCAGTCCACTGGGCGGCCTGGGCAGGGCCGGCAAGACCCACCAGCAGAGCCAGGGGCAGAAGCATCAGCCGGGCCAAGGACCGGAGTGCAGAGGAGAAAACAGAGGCCATCGAAAAAGCCGGCGACGTGGCGTTTAAAACGCGCCTGAGTTCTTGTATCACGGCTGACGGGCCCGCTGGTTGACCGCGGCCAAGGCACTCACGAACTGTTGCAGGCCTAGGGCTCCTGGGCGGCGACCTCGAGGGTCAGGAAATCCTTCGCCAGCAGCGTGTTGGGGAAGATCGCCTGGGCCTCCGCCAAGAGGTCATCTGGGGTGACGGGATTGCCGGGCACGTAGCGCGGGCTGAGGTGGGTCAGGGCGAGCTGCTTGACCCCTGCCGCCAGGGCGGTTTGGGCGGCCATGGTGCTGGTGGAGTGCTGTTTGGCGAAGGCCATTTCGGCCTCGGCATGGGCGAAGGTGCTCTCGTGGATCAGCAGGTCGGCGCCGGCGGCCAGCTCCACGGCCGCTTCGCTGAAGACGGTGTCGGTGCAGTAGACGACGCTGCAACCCGGACGGTCGGGGCCGCAGAGGGCTTCCCCGTTGATGATCCGGCCGTCCTCCAGGGTGACGCTGCGGCCGGCCTTGAGCTCGGCGTAGATCGGCCCAGGGGGGATTCCCAGGGCTTTGGCCTGTTCCACGTCAAAGCGTCCAGGGCGGGGCTTCTGCTCGACCCGGTAGGCGAAGGCCGGCACCCGGTGGATCAGCGCGGTGCAGCGCACGGTGATGTCGTCGTCATCCAGCAGCAGCGCTCCAGTGCGGGCTGCCTCTTTGACCCGATGGCTGCGCAGGGGATAGCCAATGCGCATGGAGGAGGTGCGCATCACCCCCTCGAGGTAGTCCCGCAGGGGATCCGGTCCGTAGAGGTCGATGCCGCTGCAGGTCCCGGCCAGCCCGAGGCTGGCCAGCAGGCCCGGCAGGCCAAAGGTGTGGTCGCCGTGCATGTGGGTGATGAACACCCGACGCAGCTGGCTGACCCGCAGCTCACTGCGCAGGAACTGATGCTGGGTGCCCTCGCCGCAATCAAACAGCCAGATCTCCGCCCGCTGCGGCAGGCGCAGGGCCACCGCTGACACATTGCGGGCTCGCGTAGGGACTCCCGAGCTGGTGCCGAGGAAGGTGACCTGCACGGCCGGTGTTCTCCCCGGTCTCTCTGGATCGATCGTGCCACGGCGGGGCTGGCACGGCTCGCCCGGGCTGGTCACAATGGCCTGCCTTTCCCCTTGGGGTCGATGCCGCGGCGCACCCATCCCCAACTCGCCGCCCTGGTTGCGGGGATCTGCGTGGCGATGGCCGTGGCCCCATTGCGCGCGGCGGAGCCCTGGTTGCGGGTGTTGGTGCTGGAGGCCCCCAGCCTGCGGCTTAGGGCCGCTTCACCCTCGGGTGGCCTGCGGGTCCTGGATGAGCGCGGTCAGCAGCTGGGACTGGAGCCGTCCGGGGCTGAGCTGCGTTTTGAGGCGCAGCGCCAGCAGAAGGAGCTGTGGTTCGAGGCGGTGCCTGAAGCCCAGGGGCCGGATCGTGATCCAGGCCTCTGGCTTGGAGCGCGTCACTACCGCGGCCGCCTGCAGCTGCGGCGTCAGGGGGGCCAGCTGCAGGTGGTCAACCACGTGCCCGTGGAGACCTATCTCCCCAGCGTGGTCGGCAGTGAGATGCCAGCCAGTTGGCCCGAGGCGGCCCTGAAGGCCCAGGCGGTGGCAGCCCGCACCTACGCACTGAAGGCGCGCAAGCCGGCTGCGGCCTTCGACCTCAAGGCCACCGTGGCCAGCCAGGTCTACAAGGGGGTGGAGGCGGAAACCGCCAGCACCTGGGGGGCGGTCAACCAGACCCGCGGTCTGGTCCTGACCTTTGGCGACGCCCTGATTGATGCGGTCTTCCACAGCAGCAGCGGTGGAGCAACCGAGAGCAGCGGGGACCTCTGGACCCGCCATCTGCCCTATCTGGTCAGTGTCCCCGACTTCGACCATGCCTCGCCGGTGCACCAGTGGAGCAAGCCCCTCGATGGGCCCCTGTTGCGCCGGGCGTTCCCCGAGCTCGATCAGGTCCTGGCGATTGAGGTCCTGTCCAGAACGCCCACCGGCCGGGTCAAGCAGGCGCGTGCAGTCGGTCGCGCTGGCCAGCAGGTGCTGCTGAGCGGTGCCCAACTCCGGAGCCGCCTGGGCCTGCGCAGCACCTGGGTTCGCTTTGAGTTGGCCCCGACCAAGACCTCCAGCGTTGAGCCGTTCGGCTTGACGGCCAGTCATGCCCCCCTGGGTTGGCCGGCACCACCGCCGCCGCTGCCGGCCTTCTCCCTGCCCCAGGCCCGTCCACTGCCGGGGGCGGCTGTTCAGCTGGTGGCCGTCGGCCGCGGCTATGGCCACGGCATCGGCATGAGCCAGTGGGGGGCCCTGGCTTTGGCCCAGCGGGGCGAGAGTTTTGAGGCGATCCTGCGCCACTACTACCGCGGCGTGCAGCTGGAGTCCTATGGGGCCCTGGCGCAACGGGCCAGACCTCAGCCAGGCTTAAAGCCGGAGGCATGGCAGGCGATGGCCCCCCGTTTGTGAGCACTCAGCTGATGACCCTGACGCGGGCTGCCGATGGCGGCGCCGTGGCGGAGTTGGTGGCTAGTCGTCTGCTGGAGGCACTGCGCTCCGGGGGCAACCTGGGCCTGGCCACGGGCCGGACGATGCGGCCGGTCTACGGCGCTTTGGTGCGGCAGTGGCGCCAGTTACCCGCCGAGGAGCGTCAGCGGCTCCTGGCGGGATGGTGCAGCTTCAACCTCGATGAATACGTCGGCCTGGGTGCGCAGGACCCGCGCTCCTTTGCCGCGTTTATGCAGGCTCAGCTGGGGGCACCGCTGCAGCTCCCCCCTGGTGCCCTGCGGATTCCCAATGGTCTGGCGGCTGATCCGCAGCAGGAGGCCCGGCGATACCGCCAGGAGCTCCAGGGGGCCGGGGGCATTGGGCTGCAACTGCTGGGCCTCGGCAGCAATGGTCATGTGGGCTTCAACGAGCCCCCCTGCGGCCCAGAGCAGCCCTGCCGGGCCTTGGCCTTGAGCCAGGCCACCCGGGAGCAGAACGCCGCGGACTTCGGCGGAGACCCGGCATCCGTCCCCGATCAAGCCATCACCCTGGGGACGGCTGAGATCCTCGGGGCCCGTTCCCTGCTGTTGGTGGTGACCGGCGCGGCCAAGGCCGAGATCCTGCGGCGCTCCCTGCAGGAGCCGCCCTGCGAGCAGGTTCCCGCCAGTTGGTTGCAGCGCCATCCCCAGTTGGAGGTGGTGGCGGACCCGGAGGCGGCCTCTGCCCTCAGCTGAGGGCGGCGTCCATCAGGGCTTCGTCCGCCTCCAGGTTGGAGGTGACCGTCCGTACGTCGTCCAGCTCTTCGAGGGCATCGAGCAGCTTCAGACAGCCGGCGAGGGTCTCGGGATCCTCCAGCTGGCAGGGGGTTTGGGCAATCCAACGGTGTTCCCAGCTGCTCACGGGCAGGCCGGCACTGCGCAGGCTGTCCTGCAGCGATTCCAGTTGTTCAAACGTGCCGAGGATGTCTGCGCCGTCGGCATCGATCTCGTAGCTCAGCACCGGCTCCTCAAGGTTGAGCAGCTGCTCCAGCAGGACCTCGTCCTGCAGGCCGGCTTGGCTGAGGCGCACGACGCTGCGGTGCTCGAAGAGGTACCCGACGCAGCCGGTCTCCCCGAGGTTGCCGCCGTTTTTGTTGAAGGCCAGCCGAATCTCCGCCGCCGAGCGGTTGCGGTTGTCCGTGAGCGATTCGATCAGCACCGCCACGCCCCCGGGCCCATAGCCCTCGTAGCGCACCTCTTCAAATTGATCGGCCCCGCTTCCCCCCTGCCCGGAGCCCTTGGCGATGGCCCGCTCGATGTTGGCGTTGGGCACCCGCGCCGCCTTGGCCTTCTCAATGGCGGTGCGCAGTTGGAAATTGCCCGCGGGGTCTGCGCCGGCCCGGGCCGCCACCATGATTTCCCGTCCCAGCCGCGTGAAGACCGCTCCGCGCTTGGCATCCACCACGGCCTTGGTGCGTTTGATTTGGGCCCATCGGCTGTGGCCGGCCATGCGTGATTTCCGAGTGAACTAGCCCGCGGCGTCGAGCACGAGCTTGGGTTGGAGTTGCCCAGGGGAGGCGACCCGGGCCATGCCCGCCAGGTTGCCATCTGGATTCACGACCACAACGGCGTCCTCGAGTGCCCAACTGGGGTCACAGTCCTGCAGGCGCCCGCAGCGCCAGCCCGCGAGCCCCTCCTCGTCCAGCCGGTGTTGGGGGAGGTGGCGCAGGACCTCCAGGGGGTTGAGCAGTGCGGGAGGTTCCCCCTCCAGTTGCTCCAGGGTGACGCTTTGCGCCAGGTCAAAGCCCAGGGCTTGGGTCCGCCGCAGGCGCGCCAGGCTGCCACCGCAGCCCAGGGCCTCGCCGAGGTCTCGGGCCAGGGAGCGGATGTAGGTGCCAGAGCTGCAGTGCACCTCCAGTTCGATCTGCCCTTGGGTTGGATCCCAGCCCAGCAGCTCCAAGCGGTGAATCGTCACCGGGCGGGGGGGCAGCTCAGGGCACTGGCCGGCGCGGGCCAATTTGTAGGCGCGCTCTCCATTGACGTGGACCGCTGAGACCGCCGGAGGTCGCTGTTGAATCGCCCCGCGAAATGGGGCGAGCGCCTCGCCGATGGCCTCTGGGCTGAGGTTGGGCAGGGGGCGCTGCTCCAGGACCTGGCCCTCCAGGTCATCGCTGTCGGTTGTGACCCCCAGTTGGATGACCCCCCGATAGGTCTTGTCGCTCTCCAGATAGGGGAGCAGCCGGGTGGCGGGCCCCAGGGCAATGGGCAGCACGCCGGTGACCGCGGGATCCAACGTTCCTCCATGCCCCACCCGTTTGAGCCCGTAGGCCCTGCGAATCCTTGAGACACAGCTGTGGGAGCTCATCCCTGCGGGCTTGTCCAGTACGAGAAAGCCGCAGGTCAACGCTGGATTGAGGCGAGCACGCCGCAATGGTGCCACCGTGTGGCACAGCTGATGCCCCCCAATGCCCGTGGATGAGGCGCTGCAACAGCGCCGGGAGCTGGCCTTTCTCGTCCTCTCGGGTCTGTTCCTTGGAACGATGGGGATGTTGAACATCCTTGGCCTGACCCGCTTCCTGCAGCTCGGTCAGATCGGCTCATGGCCGGTGGTGGTGGCGGTTGGAGCCCTCCCCTATCCGGTGACCTTCCTCTGCACGGACCTGATCAGTGAGATCTGGGGCGAGCAGCGGGCCAATCAGTTGGTCTGGGTGGGCTTGCTGTTGAACGGTTGGATCGTCCTGGTGCTCTGGCTCGGCGGTGTGTTGCCGGGTCTGCCGGGGGCCCCGGAGGAGACGTTTTTTGCCGTTCAGGGCTTGGCCTTTGGCGCGATCGGAGCGTCAATGGCGGCCTACATGGCGGCCCAGTTCACCGATGTCCGCCTGTTTCATTTCTGGAAGCGGCGCACCGGTGGTCGGGCGCTTTGGTTGCGCAACAACGGCTCGACCCTGGTCAGCCAGTTGGTGGATACGACGGCGGTGGTGCTGATCAGCCACTACGCCGCCCACGTCCTTCCGGTGCGCGCGGATCTTCCGGTGGCGCCTCAACTGCTGAGCTTCATTGCCAGTGGCTACCTGTTCAAGGCCCTGGCGGCCTTACTGGACACCCTGCCCTTCTATTGGCTGACGGCCTGGCTGCGCCGCTGGTTGATGGTTCCCGGGGCTGGGGCGGAGTTGGGACCTGAGCAGCGACCTCTACGGTGATCAGCCATGACCGTCACCGCCGCTCTCTCCCTCGATCACTTTCTCTCCGGGGGATTTGATCTACGCCAGCATCTGGCCTCCCATCTCCAGCTCACGGCAGCGGAGCTGGAGCAGCAGTTGCCGATGGCGACCGAGGCCCTGGCCGCTGCCCACCCTGGGGCCTTTGATCCCGAGCAGGCGGGGAGCTTCTACGAGAACGAGGTGGGCCATGCCCATCTGCTGGAGCTCGCGGCTTGGCACCTGAGCAGTGCGGATTACATCGCGGACACCCTGCGCTTGCAGGCCATGTTTGCCAAGGGGCAGGTCCTCGACTTCGGCGGCGGGATTGGCACCCATGCCCTGGCGGCGGCGGCCCTGCCTGAGGTCGAGTCGGTCTGGTTCGTCGACCTCAACCCCGCCAATCGCGCTTTCGTGACGGAGCGGGCGGAGCGCTTTGGCTTGGCCCACAAGCTGCGTTGTTTCCGCGACCTCGGCGACGCCGCCCTGCCCGAGCGGTTTGACACGGTGGTGTGCCTGGACGTCCTTGAGCACCTCAACGATCCCTCGGCGCAGCTCGAGCAGTTCGCTCAGCGGATGGGGCCGGAGGCGATCGCCCTACTGAATTGGTATTTCTTCCAGGGGTTCAACGGCGAGTATCCCTTCCACTTCGATGATCCGGCCCTGGTGGAGCGCTTCTTCCGCACCCTCCAGGCCCGCTTCCTGGAGGTGTTCCATCCCTATCTGATCACCACCCGCGCCTACCGCCTGGCCTGAGGCCCGGCCACAAAAAAGCCGGCACCTGGGTGCCGGCTCAATCAACCGTGGTGCTGGGCTTCAGCCGAGGGCCACGTTGATGCGCTTGCGGGTGCGCAGACCGCGCTTGATGGTGTCGAAGCTGACCACACCGTCGACCAGGGCGAAGAGGGTGTCGTCAGCACCGCGGCCGACGTTGTTGCCGGGGAGCACAGAGGTGCCGCGCTGGCGGATCAGGATCGAACCGGCGCTGACGGATTCACCGCCGTAGCGCTTCACGCCAAGACGCTTGGCGTTGGAGTCGCGGCCGTTACGGGTGGAGCCGGTGCCTTTCTTGTGGGCCATGGGGGAGGAAGCTCAGGAGTTCAGGAGAAGGATCTGGAGGTTCAGGCCAGTGCTTTGCCGCCGACGCTGATGGACTTGACCATCACGCGGGTGAGCTCCTGACGGTGACCGTTCTTACGGCGGGTCTTCTTCTTAGGGCGCATCTTGTAGACGATGACCTTCTGGCCGCGGCGGTGAGCCATCACCTGCAGCTCAACGGTGGCCCCTTTGACGTAGGGCTGACCCACGTTGGCGGCCTTGCCGTCGTTCACCAGCAGCACGTTCTCGAGGGTGAGGGTGCTGTCGACCTCGGCGTGGATCCGGTTGAGGTCGTAGTAGCGGTTGGGCTGAACCCAGACCTGGGTACCCGAGGTCTCAACGATGGCGTAGGGGCCGGTTTGCGAATCAGTACTCATGACAGAAGGGGCGTGGTCAGGCTGACGGGAGGACGCCGTCATTGCGGCCTGCCACGGCAATTGGAAGACAAACAACGAGTTTCACCGCTCGAGGGCACTCCCGTCAACACTGAGGTCACTTGCCAGGGCTCCAACTCAGGGCCATGACCCAGCCGGCGCTCACTATTGCTTCGCTGTTGTCGGACCCTCGTCTGGTCAAGGCTGCCACCAGCTGGCTGAAGGGTGAGCGCTACTGCCTGGAGGACCTGGGCTCCCTTTCCGATCCGATCGCTGAATTGCTGCAGCGGCGGGATGCCTTTGATGTGGTGCTGCTGCAGCAGGGTGTCACGCCCCCAGAGGCCCTCCAAGGGTTGCGTCAGCAAGGGGTGCTTCTGCCGGCGGTTGTGGTGGGGGAAGTCAACGGCCGCGTCGATTACCACGAGGCGGAGGTGCATCTGCCCCAGGACCAGCTTGAGCAGGTTGTCTACAGCCTGGATGCAGCGGTTTCGCGCTTCCTGCGCAAGGGACTGTCTGCCCAATCGGAGTCGGGCAGTGAGTCGGCCTCGACACCGCTGTCCTGGCGGCTACCCAATCGACTTCAGGGGCGCCTGGGCTACCTGGGGGTCTTCTACAAGCGGGATCCGTCCCTGTTTTTGCGCAATCTCCCGGAGCCTGACCACGGCGAGTTGCGCCAGTCGTTGCAGCGGGGCTACCGCGACATCCTGATCAGTTACTTCAAGGATCCTGCGGCGGCCAACCAGGCGATCGAGAGCTTTGTCCACAGCGCCTTCTTTTGCGATCTCCCGGTCAACAGCGTTGTTGAGATCCACGTGGATCTGATGGATTCCTTCTGGAAGCAACTGCGGCTTGAAGGCCATAAAAACGATTTTCTTCAGGATTACCGCCTTGCGCTTTTGGATGTGATGGCCCATTTGTGTGAGATGTACCGGCGTTCCATTCCCCCGGATCTCCCCTTGGCGGAACCACCGCCTGGTGAGGCCGTTGGTTAGTTCTTATTCGTTCCATTTGTCTTAAGGAGGTGATTCCGATGAGTCCACGCAAGACCTACATCCTGAAGCTCTATGTGGCGGGAAACACGCCCAACTCGATGCGCGCATTGAAGACCCTGCGGAATATCCTTGATACGGAATTTCAGGGTGTGTATGCCCTGAAAGTGATTGATGTTCTGAAAAACCCTCAGCTCGCTGAAGAAGACAAGATCCTGGCGACGCCCACCCTCGCCAAGATCCTCCCGCCACCGGTGCGTCGAATCATTGGTGATCTCTCAGACCGGGAGAGGGTTTTGATTGGTTTGGATCTCTTGTTTGAGGAGCTCAGCGATGAGGCCTTGTCCGAGTCCTTGTTGGACCAGGATGCGGTGGGTGATCTTGTGTGAAAACCAACGTTTCCTTCACAAGAGCGGCTGTCATAGCCGTGAAAACGAACTAGATTTCTGACAGGACCATCCTCCCCATGCAGGACCCCAGCCCACAGTCCAATCATCTCGCCTCGGTCCAGAAGCTGCCGACGGGGATTGAGGGGTTTGACGACGTTTGTCAGGGCGGTCTCCCCATTGGTCGCTCCACGCTGATCAGTGGGACATCGGGTACGGGTAAAACCGTGTTCTCGCTGAACTTTCTCTACAACGGTATTCGTCAGTTTGACGAGCCCGGGATTTTCGTCACCTTTGAAGAGTCGCCGCTCGATATTCTCCGCAATGCGGCCAGCTTTGGCTGGAATCTCCAGGAAATGGTGGAGCAGGACAAGCTGTTCCTGTTGGATGCTTCCCCTGATCCGGAAGGGCAAGATGTCGCTGGCAGCTTCGATCTGTCAGGTCTGATCGAGCGAATTAACTACGCGATCCGTAAGTACAAGGCTCGGCGTGTGGCGATCGATTCGATCACGGCCGTTTTTCAGCAGTACGACGCGGTCTCGGTCGTGCGCCGGGAGATCTTCCGCTTGATTGCCCGCCTGAAGGAGATCGGCGTCACCACGGTGATGACCACCGAGCGGATTGACGAATACGGTCCCATCGCCCGCTACGGGGTGGAGGAATTCGTCAGCGACAACGTGGTGATCCTCCGCAATGTCTTGGAGGGGGAGCGCCGCCGTCGGACGGTGGAAATCCTCAAGTTGCGCGGTACCACCCACATGAAGGGGGAGTTCCCCTTCACCATGGGCTCCCACGGCATCAGCATCTTCCCGCTGGGGGCCATGCGCCTGACCCAGCGCAGCTCCAATGTCCGCGTGAGCTCGGGTGTCCCCCGTCTCGATGAGATGTGCGGCGGCGGCTTCTTCAAGGATTCGATCATCCTGGCCACCGGTGCGACAGGGACGGGTAAGACCCTGCTGGTCAGCAAGTTTGTGGAGAACGCCTGCGCCAACAAGGAGCGGGCCATCCTCTTTGCCTATGAGGAATCCCGGGCCCAGCTGCTGCGCAATGCCACCAGTTGGGGGTTGGATTTCGAGGAGATGGAGCGCCAGGGGCTGCTCAAAATTATTTGTGCCTATCCCGAATCAACGGGCCTAGAGGATCACCTCCAAATCATCAAGACCGAAATCAGCCAGTTCAAGCCATCGCGGATGGCGATCGACTCCCTCTCGGCCCTGGCGCGGGGCGTGAGTCATAACGCCTTCCGTCAGTTTGTGATCGGCGTGACCGGTTACGCCAAGCAGGAAGAAATCGCGGGCTTCTTTACGAATACCTCCGAGGAATTCATGGGAAGTCACTCGATTACCGACTCCCATATCTCGACGATTACCGACACGATCCTGCTGCTTCAGTACGTCGAGATCCGTGGTGAGATGGCCCGCGCTCTGAACGTCTTCAAGATGCGTGGTTCCTGGCACGACAAGGGAATCCGTGAATACATCATTACGAGCAACGGCCCTGAAATTAAGGACTCCTTCTCGAACTTCGAGCGGATTATTAGTGGTGTGCCGCACCGCATTGACCACGATGAGCGCAGCGAGCTCTCACGCATCGTGAAGGGGGTTGGCGAGGGCCAGTTCTAGATCCCGTCACCCAAATTGCTGGTGCTTCGCCGTTCGGCCTGCAGGCGCAGTTCCGTGTCGTCAGCGTCTTCGAGGGGCAGGTCAAACCAGAAGGTGGTGCCCACATTGAGTTCGCTCACCATGCGAACGGTGGCACCGTGCTTCTCCAGGATGCCCCGCACGATCGAGAGTCCCAGGCCAGTCCCCACTTCGGTGTGAACAGCGTTCTCGACCCGGTAGAAGCGATCGAAGATCTTCTCCTGGTCTTCGCGGGAGATGCCTGAACCGGTATCGGAGATCTCCACCCGCAGCTTCGGCAGCGGCGCGGTCAGCTCGCAGGCGGGGTTATCCGGGTTGGCTGCGGTGCTGGGATCAATCGTGCAGATGTCAGGCCAGGGGTAGGCCCGCAGGCTCAGGCGGCCCCCGGCGGCGGTGAACTTCAGGCCGTTGCCCACCAGGTTGTCGAGCACCTGCAGCAGCAGGTCCCAGTTGCCGCGAACCCGGGGCAGCTCGTCGGTGACATGAAGGTCGAGCTCGACGCCTTTTTCCTTGGCGTTCAGCTTGTAGTTGCGCAGGGTTTGCTCCATCGCCGGACCCAGCTCCACCGCTTCCATCGACCAGGCCCGATCGCTCTCCAGTCGGGAGAGATCGAGGACGTCATTGACGAGGCGGGTGAGGCGATCGGTCTCGGCGTTGGCGATCGCCAGAAAGTCCCTCCGGTCCTCCTCGCTGAGCTGCTCGCCCATGTCGTGGAGGGTCTCGACGTAGCTCTTGATGTTGAAGAGCGGCGTGCGCAGCTCATGGGAGACGTTGCTGATGAAACGGCTCTGGGCGGCGTTGAGTTCCACCTCGCGGGTGAGGTCTTGGACGGTGACGGCGATGCCCTTCAGGGTTTCGCCGCTGGCATCGCGCACGGACTGCAGAACGATGCGCAGGGTGCGCGGCGGTTCGCCAAAGCTGCAGCGCACATCGCTGCTCTCCTTGTCGTTCTCCAGCAGGCTCTCAAGGGGGGTCTGCAACTCGAGGTTCAGTCCCTCGGGCAGTTCGTCCATCAGGCGCGTGCCCTCCAGATTGCGGCCCTCCCAGCGGAACAGGCGCCTGGCGGTGGGGTTAACCAGCACCACCCGCCCTTCGGAATCCAGCAGCAAGGCCCCATCGGCCATGGTCGCGATCAGCGATTGCTGCTTCACCTGGGCGGCGGTGAGCTCTTCGATGTTGGCTTCGTTGTAGGCCTCGAGCTGGGAGGCCATGTCGTTGAAGCCGTCCAGCAGTTCCCCCAGTTCACCGCCAACGGGCAGGGCAATGCGCGCCTCGAAGTCCCCCCCTGCGATGGAGCGCACCCCCCGCAGCAGCTCCTTGACCGGCTGGGTGATGGTCAGGGCGTTGAAGACGGCCCCCAGGATCACCAAGATCCAGATCGAGATGAACACCGCCACCGTCACCTCGCGGCTCAGGGCGGCACTGGCCAGGGCGGCTTCGTTGGGGTTGATCCCCAGGGCCAGCACACCCATGTAGCGCCCATCGGCAACCAGGGGCACGAAGACATCGGTGACCTGACCATCGGGGGTCAGGTGTTGCCGGATCAGTGGGTTCTGCGGACGTTTGGAGAGTTCGGCGGGCAGTTCCAACTTGCGGCTGAGCAGCAGCTCACTGCTGCCGCTGGTGCCGCTGATGGGGATCCCCAGGTAGATGATCCCGTCGGGATCGGCGAAGAAGATGTAGCGAAGGCTGCGGCTGGATTTCCAGAAGCGTTCGGCGACGGCCGCCAGCTCCCGGTCGTTGCCCTGCGCCACTAGCGGAGTGACGTTGGCGGAGAGCAGCAGGCCCAGGTCGCGGGCAAAGCGGGTGTCGCTCATGCGCACATCCGCCTGGATGCCGTTGAGCGCAAAGAAGGTGATGGCCGTCATCACCAGGCTGACCACCAGGGTGGCGGCCGCCAGCAGCTTGGTTTGGAGGCTGAATTCCGCCCACCAGCGCACCAGGCTCTGCCACCAGCGGCGAGGGGCAAGCGGTGTGGAGCTGCTGGTCAAGGTGCTGGGATCGGCGGCGGAAGCTTAGTGGCTGCGGACCTGGTGGCCGATGTCGCGGCGATAGGTCATGCCTTCAAAGTGCACCTGCTGGAGGCCTTCGTAGGCCTTGGCGAAGGCGGCGTCAAAGTCGCTTGCTTGGGCCACCATCGCCAGCACCCGGCCCCCGTTGGTGTGGCAGACCCCGGCTTCATCCCGGCGAGTTCCGGCATGGAACAGCTGCAGATCGGCGCCGTTCTCCACGGAGCTCGAGATGGGGTCTCCCTTGCGGATCTCCCCGGGATAGCCCTGGGCTGCGGCAATCACGCAGGCGCTGCACTGCTCGTGAATGGTCAGGGCCGGGGCGGTGTCGAGTTGGCCGGTGGCGCAGGCCAGAAGGACCGCCGCAAACTCCGGCCCCATCAGGGGCATCAGGGTCTCGCATTCGGGGTCCCCGAAGCGGCAGTTGAACTCGATCACGCTCGGACCGGTTTCGGTGAGCATGAGGCCCGCATAGATCACCCCCCGGTAGCTGATCCCCCGGGCCTGTAGGGCCGCCAGGGTGGGATCGAGCACGAGCCGTTTGACCTCCTCGAGACCGGCTTGATCCAGCAGTGGGGCCGGGGCATAGGCCCCCATGCCGCCGGTGTTGGGGCCCACATCCCCTTC
>NZ_JAFMFX010000070.1:0-8870 GCF_017855895.1 Vulcanococcus sp. CPBay_Sum15L08_68
AGCTCGACCTCGGCTTCCTCACCGCCAACAAGGCCTACACGTACTTCAAGCCCGAATACATCTTCTACGCCACCTACCTGAGCGAGAAGATCGGCTACTGGCGCTACATCGCCATCTTCCGCCACCTCGAGAAGAACCCCGACAGCAAGATCTTCCCGATCTTCAACTTCTTCGAGAACTGGTGCCAAGACGAGAACCGCCACGGCGACTTCTTCGATGCCCTGATGAAGGCGCAGCCCAAGAGCGTCACCGGCCTGCGTGCTCGCCTCTGGTGTCGCTTCTTCCTGCTGGCCGTGTTCGCGACGATGTACGTCCGGGACGTGGCTCGCAAGGAGTTCTACGAAGCCCTCGGCCTCGATGCCCGCGAGTACGACAAGTACGTCATCGCCAAGACCAACGAGACCACCGCGCGGGTCTTCCCCGTGGTCCTGAACGTCGACCATCCGAAGTTCTACACGCGTCTTGAGCGCCTGGTGCGCAACAACGACAAACTCAGCGCTGCTGATGAAGGCAACGCCCCAGCTCCCCTCAAGGTTCTGCGCAAGCTGCCCTACTGGGTCGCCAACGGTGCCGAGATGGCCAAGCTGTTCTTCACGAACCCCATCCGCAGCGAGAACTACCAGCCCGCCGTTCGCTGATTCCTGCGTCATTCGCAGTTCCCCGTAGGGGGTTAGGCCCTGGTCGCTTTGGCCAGGGCCTTCTTGCTAGGACCGTGATGGCCCGCTGCCATCCATGCCCAACCGTCAACAACCCGCGTGATTGCCTCCATCCCGTCCCACGCTGAGCTGTTACTCGGCCCCTTTGATCAGCGCTGGAGCCCGCGCCTGGAATCACTCCTGGCGATGGGCAAAGCCGCCGGCGCCGATCTCGTTGAGATCTTCCTGGAGCGGACCGATCACCTCGGTGTCCTGGCCGAACAGGACACCATCACGAGCGTGACGCCGGCCTTCGGCATGGGAGCTGGCATCCGGGTGTTTCGGGACCAGCGGGACGGCTTTGTCAGCACCAACGACCTCAGCGAGGCCGGACTGACGACGGCGCTGACCCAGGCCCTTGGGATGTTGGGGCTGGACCTGGACGGAACGGGGCTCAGCGGCTTTGAGGGTCTACCGGCCCTCAGGGATTTCGCCCTGGAGAAAAACCTCTGGCTCAGCAGCTGCCCTGAGCTGACCGAGAGCACCCAGAAGCTTCTGGAGGGAACGGCCCAGCTGCAGCAGAAGGGCAAGCATCTCCAGGCCCGCCGGGGCAGCTATGCCCGGGACTGGCAGGAAGTGATGGTGGCCGCCAGTGACGGCACCTTTGGCCGGGACATCCGTCTGCATCAATCCGTTGGCCTCAATGTCCTGGCCGCCGATGGTGATCACCGGGCCGGCGTCGGACGCCGCTACGGCACCTCCGACAGCCCAGACGATCTGCGCCAGTGGGATGTCGCCCAGGCCGCCGATGAGGTCTGTACGAGTGCCGGCAACATGCTCTACGCCGACTACGTCGAGGCCGGCCAGATGCCAGCGGTGCTGGCCAACCGCTTCGGTGGAGTGATCTTCCACGAGGCCTGCGGCCACCTCTTGGAAACCACCCAGGTGGAGCGCGGCACCACCCCCTTTGCCGAGAAGGTCGGCGAGACGATCGCCCATGAAGCCGTCACCGCCATCGATGAAGGGCTGACGGGCGGCGCCTTTGGCTCCCTCTCGATGGATGACGAGGGACTGGAGGCCCAACGCACCGTGCTGATCGAGAACGGTGTCCTCAAGCGTTTCCTCAGTGACCGCGCTGGAGAACTGCGCACGGGCCATGCCCGCACCGGCAGCGGACGGCGCCAGAGCCACACCTTCGCCGCCGCCAGCCGCATGCGCAACACCTACATCGCGGCGGGGCCCCATCAACCGGAGGACCTGATCGCCTCGGTGGACCGCGGCCTCTACTGCAAGTCCATGGGCGGTGGCAGCGTCGGACCCACCGGTCAGTTCAACTTCGCCGTGGAGGAGGGCTACCTGATCGAAGACGGCAAGCTCACCAAACCGGTGAAGGGCGCCACTTTGATCGGCGAAGCCAAGGAGGTGATGCCGCGCATCTCGATGTGCGCCAACGACCTCGAGCTAGCCGCAGGCTTCTGCGGTTCGGTCAGCGGCAGCATCTTCGTCACCGTCGGACAACCCCACATCAAGGTCGACTCCATCACCGTGGGGGGCCGCTGAGATGAGCCAAACCAACCAAAGCCTCAACGCCGAGCAGCTGCGCAGCCAGCTCGAGGGAATCGCCCAGCAGCACGGCATCCGCCAGTGGGACCTCGGCGCGGCCTGCAGCACCGACACCTCCGTGCAGGTCGACCGCGGCGAACCCAAGCAACTCAAGGGGGCCCAGCGCAGTTCGATCACGATCCGTGTCTGGAACAGTGAAGGGCTGGTCGGCACCACCAGCACCTCGGACCTCTCCCAAAGCGGACTGGAGCGAGCCCTCTCCGGTGCCCGGGATGCCGCGGCATTCGGGAACGCCGAAGAGACGCCTGCCTTCTCACCCCTGGCCACAGCACCGCTGACGGCCCTGGATCAACCGCTGCATCAGCCCCAGGGCATCCTCAAGTTGCTCGAGCAGCTCAAGGCCGCAGAGCATGATCTGCTCGGACGCCACCAGGCGATCAGCACCGTTCCCTACAACGGACTGGCCGAGCGCAGCAGCGAACGGATTTACCTCAACAGCGATGGGGCCTGCCGTCAGCAGCAGCTGACCACCGCCAGCATCTACCTCTACGCCCGGGCCGAGGAGAGCGGCCGCAAACCGCGCAGTTCCGGTGCCGTACGCCTGGCCTACGGCGCCTCAGACCTCGACATTGCCGGCTGCATTGACGAGGCCGCCGAGCGCACCATCAGCCACCTGGATTACGCCCCGGTGGAGACCGGCCGTTACACCTGTGTGCTCAGTCCCGAGGCCTTCCTCGATCTGATCGGCGCCTTCAGCAACCTCTTCAATGCCCGTTCGGTGCTGGACGGGGTCAGCCTCAGCCAGAAGGACTCCATCGGCCAGAGCCTGGCGGTGCCCTTCCTCTCGATCGACGACAACGGCCTGCACCCCGGCAACATTGGCGCCTCCAACTTCGATGGAGAGGGAACGCCCACCCGCAAGCTGTCGCTGCTGGAGGGGGGAGTACTGAAGAACTTCCTGCACTCCGAGGCCACGGCCCGGGCCTTTGGGGTGGCCCCCACCGGCCACGCCGGTCTCGGGGCCAAGGTGTCTGTCGGTCCCGACTGGTTTGAGATTGGCCCCACCCCCGGCACAAGCGGCGGCCAGAGCGGTCTCGATCGGTTCAAGGCCGATCAGCCAATCATCTGGATTGACTCCCTCTCCGCCCTGCATGCCGGGGTCAAGGCCAGCCAAGGCTCCTTCTCCCTGCCCTTCGACGGTTGGTTGATCAAGGGCGGCGAAGCCCGCTCCATCGATGCCGCCACCGTGGCCGGCGATATCCGCCAGGTGCTTAACGCGATTGTCGGCTTCGAGGGCGAGGCCAAGGTCACCCCCGACGGGCTCTGCCCGATGGTCTGGGTGGAGGGTCTCTCGATAACCGGCGAGGCCTAAGGGCAAGCGATGCGGATCCTCTTTTGGGGTACCCCGGCCTACGCCGCCGTCAGCCTCGACGCGTTGGTCAACGGCGGACATGAGCTGGTGGGTGTCGTCACCCAACCGGACCGCAGGCGCGGACGCGGCAAGGCACTGATGCCTTCCCCGGTGAAGGCACGCGCACTTGAACTGGGCATCCCTGTATTCACCCCGGAGCGGATCCGCAAGGATCCGGAATGCCAACGACAACTCGCCGAACTGGGGGCCGATGTCTACGTCGTGGTTGCCTTTGGCCAAATCCTCCCGCGTGAGGTGCTGCAGCAACCACCCCTGGGCTGCTGGAACGGCCATGGCTCACTGCTGCCCCGCTGGCGTGGCGCAGGCCCGATCCAGTGGAGCCTGATCGAAGGCGACGCTGAAACCGGCGTCGGGATCATGGCGATGGAGGAGGGGCTCGACACCGGACCGGTACTTCTGGAGCGCGCCATTCCCATCGGCCTGCGGGAGAACGCCCACCAGCTGGCCGAACGACTGGCCCGGCTCACCGGCGAGCTCCTGGTCGAGGCCCTGCCCCAGATCGAAGCCGCTGGACCCGGCCCGGAACAGGAACGCCTGCAGCGGCTGGGCGTGCGGGTCCAGCCAGAGGAGGGCATGACCTACGCCCGGATGCTGGCCAAAGAGGATTTCCAGATCGATTGGTCCGCCTCAGCCCTGGCCATCCACCGCAAGGTGATGGGGCTCTACCCCGGCGCCAGCAGCAGCTGGAAGGGCAAGCGCCTGAAGGTGCTCTCCTCTGAACCCCTGATCAAACGTCTCACCGCTGAACTCAGCCCGGAGGCCAAAGCCTTGGCCGAACGCTGGGGGCTGAATCCAGGCGAAGGGTCCAGCCACACCCCCGGGACCGTGCTGGAGTGCGTCGACTCCACCGGACTGGTGGTGGCCAGCTCCGGCTGCCCCCTGCTGATTCGCGAGGCCCAGCTGGAGGGGAAGAGCGCCAGCCACGGCACCCAACTGCTGCAACAACTCGGCGCGGTGCCGGGCGACCGCCTAGGGGACTAGGCCACCAGGAACTGATAGGCGTCGTTCACCCGCCGAAACGCCTCCGCGGTTCCGCCCACATCGGGGTGGTGCTGTTTCACCAGCCGGCGGTGGGCCTGCTTGATCGCCTGTTTGGAGGCACCCCACTCCAACCCCAGCACCGAGAGGGCCGCCACCCGGCGGGGGTCCCGTCCCTGATCGGTCGACTGGTGCTGGCGGTCCGTGCGGCGCTGATCGCTGCGCGTCCTGCGGTTGTTGTTGTGGTTGCTGGTCCTCTGCCGCTGGCGCAGTTCCAGCACAACCCGCTGGGGGTCGTCGTCGAGCCATTCGATCGCGCTGACGCCGTAGAGGGCAAAGGCCGCCAGGACGGCGCAGCGCTTTTTGTTGAGCGGGCTGGCCGTCGCCGCATAGAGATCCCGTCCCAGACCCGGCACCAGATGGTCGAGGCGCTGCTGCAGGTTCAACTGCGGCAGGAAGCTGCTGCGGTTCAGCTGCTCGATCAGCTCCTCCAGGCCGCTTTGGCGCAGAACGGCCCAGCCCTTCTGCTCCGCCAGGGCTGCACCCCAGCGCTCCACCTGGGCAGAGGACACCAGCGCTTGGGGTGGCCGCCAATGCTGGCGGCTGGGTTCCGGTCGCTGGCGGAGGAGCTCCAACTGCCGGCGCAGCTGACGCACCTCACGCCGCAGTGCTTCGTTCTCTTGGAGCAGCGCGTCCACATTGCTCGTGACCCGCTGCTGCGGGCGCGGCTCTGCGGACCAGCGCCTGGGATCAAAGCCCACGCCGGCTCAAGGGCGGCGCGAGGAGGAGCGTGCCGCGGGACGTCCGCTGCGGCTGACACCGCCGCGATTGCCACCACCGCGGTTGCCACCACCACCACGGCTCGAGCGGCCGCGCCCGCCGCTCAGGTCCAGCGGGGGAGCCGAGAGCACCGTGGGCTCAAAGCCCGGGATCTCCTGCTTGGGCAGCTTTTTGCCCGTCAGGCGTTCAATCGCCCGCAGCAGCTCATGCTCTTCAGCGGCCACCAGGGAGACGGCATGGCCGCTGTGGCCCGCCCGGCCGGTGCGGCCGATGCGGTGGACGTAGTCCTCGGCCTGGTTCGGCAGGTCGAGATTCACCACATGGGGCAGCTGATGAATGTCAATGCCGCGGGCGGCGATGTCGGTGGCGACCAACACCCGCAGCTCGCCGCTCTTGAACCCCGCCAGGGCACGGGTGCGGGCCCCTTGGCTCTTGTTGCCATGGATCGCCGCCGCCGCCATGCCTTCGGCACTGAGCCTGTCGGCGACGCGATTCGCACCGTGCTTGGTGCGGGAGAAGACCAGCACCTGCTGCCAGTCATTGCTGGCGATCAGATGGCAGAGCAAATCCGGCTTGCGCGCCATATCGCAAGGGTGAAGGATGTGCTCAACCGTTGCCGCCGTGCGGTTTTCGGGGGTGACCTGAAGCTGGACGGGCTCATGGAGCAGACCCGTCGCCAAGCGACGAATCGAGGTCTCGAAGGTGGCCGAGAACAGCAGGTTTTGGCGCTTCGCCGGCAGCAGCCGCAGGATTTTTTGGATGTCGCGGATGAAGCCCATGTCGAGCATCCGATCCGCTTCATCCAGCACCAGGATCTCGACGCGATCCAGGCTGATCGCCCCCTGCTGCACCAGGTCCATCAGGCGGCCCGGCGTGGCCACCAACACATCGGCGCCAGCCTGCAGCCGGGTGATCTGGGGATTGATCTTGACCCCGCCAAAGACCACATCGCTGCGCAGGTCCAGGTGCCTTGAGTAGGCCTTGACGTTGTCGGCCACCTGGGCCGCCAGCTCGCGGGTGGGGGTCAGCACCAAGGAACGAACAATTCGCCCGCGGGCGTGGGGCCCATGGCGCAGGCGCTCCAGCATCGGCAGGGTGAAACCGGCGGTTTTACCGGTGCCGGTCTGGGCCGCTGCCATCACATCGCGGCCCGCCAGAACCGCCGGGATGCATTGCTGCTGAATGGAGGAGGGCTGGCTGTAGCCCTTCTGCAGCACGGCCTCAACGATCGGACGCCCGAGCCCCAGGGCCGTAAACGGGGACTCCGCCAGCTGCTCCTCATCGACAGGCGGCAACACCGCGGGGGCCTCCGCTGTTGCAGAAGCGCTGGTCGACAGCCGCTTCACCGGAGCCGGCCGACGACGCTGCCGGGGAGAACGATCGGGGGAGGAGATAAGCAAACCTCGCGAAGCTTCACCCTACGGCTCAGGACTCGGTGTACAGCTGCCTGGCCTGATCCAGGGTGAGCTGCACTTCCTGATCGCTCAGCACCGAGGCTTCTGGCCAGGACTGATCAAGCCAGCGCCGCAGAACGGGCAGCTCCTGCAGGAAAAACGTCTCTTGTGCCGCCAGCACCCGAAATTTCAGGAACTCCAGCAGGCGTGCCCGAAGACGAGCAACCGGGATGGGGCGGCAGCGCGCAGGATCGACGGCCAACTCCAGGGCTGCGCCCGTCGCAAGCTCCGGCAAGCGGGGAGCCAGGAGCTCCAGGCGGCCGTCCCGCTGAAAGTGGCGAACCTTGGTCTCGGGATGCGGGTAGTAAATCCAGCCCTCGACCGCGGCGCTCGAGGGCTGACGCAGGAGCACCCGCCAGAACGAGAAGGTCTCAGGCGGGTGCAGCGGTGTCCACGCCAACTGCTCAAAGCAGTGGTCGGGGTGGCTTAAGACCCAACGGCAGCCTGGGAAGTCCAGGTTGATCGTCCCCTGGACACAGTCCGAGAGGTCCAAGCCGCCCTGCAGAAAAAATGGCGACTGCAGGGCAATCGTTCCAGCGGGATAGGGACTGTCACTGGCCGACCCCGAGGCCACGCCATGGCCTCTGGCCACGATTCCCCGATGCCAGAGCCCCTCCATCAGCCCTCGCCGCGCAGGCTGTGGTGGGCGCAGCGCTCACAGGGACCCGCCGGCAGCACCGCGCAACGCAGCAGCGGTGAGCGGGCATTGAACTGACAACTGGGGTCACCGATGACCCATTGCCCCTGCCACCAGCGCGCATCCGCAGGGCGGCGCTGGGCCTTGACCTGGAGGGCAATGGAGCTGAGCTCGTAGCGCCCGCCGCGCAGCTGGTAGCGGTGGTGGCGCTGCAGCACCAGATAGCTCCGCTCGGGGAGCTCCAGCCAGCGCCCGGGTTGGGGCACCTCCTCGAGCTCGAGACGGTCGATCAGTTGGTTGCTGCCGGCCTGCCGCAGTTCAACGCGCATCGGCTCTAACCCTCGGCCTCCTCAGGGACGCGCTGGGAGAAGCCCCAGGCAAAGAGCAGGGCCACGACCGCCAACAGCCCCCATTCCGGAGGAACCACTTGCGGCGCCACCAGACGCAGCAGCAAACGGATCCCCACCAGGCCAACGGCCAGATAGCCAGCCGCTTCGAGGTGGCGATAGACCTCAAGCCAGCGGATAAACAGCCCGGAGGTCAGCCGCAGGGCCACCACCCCGAGCACCCCGCCAATCATCACCAACAGCAGGTTGTCGCTCACGGCCACCGCCGCCGCCACGCTGTCGAGGGAGAAGGCCAAATCCGTCAGGGCCAGGGTGACCACCACCCCCGAGAGCCCCTTGACCGCTCCATCTGCTGCGGAGTCATCGCTGGGCTCTGGATCCCCTGTTTCAGCCTCGCTGGACCTCAAGTTGGTGACACAGAGCCACAGCAGATAGCCCGCCGCCAGCAGCTGCAGCGGCCAGAAGTCCAGCACCCATTGGGCGGCCGCAATCAAGATCAGCCGGAAGACCAGGGCCAGCCCCAATCCCAGGTTCAGGGCCTGGCCCTGGAGCTTCGGATCGTGCAGCCGCCTTGAGATCGCCGCGAGGGCAATGGCGTTATCGGCGGAGAGCACCGCCTCAAGGGCCACGAGCAACGGCAGCAGCAACAGCAGCTCACCCCACTGATCCGCCGATTGGATCAGTGGCGATAGGGATGGAATTGACTCCGCTTCCATGCCGTTGCTGCAGAGCCTTCCTTGGCTCGCCAGTGTAGAAACGCCACAACGACGAGCCGACCATGGAGAGCAGCCTGTCGTTTCGGGCGCGTCTGGTGCACGCCGAAGCCGGCAAGCGCGTGGTCCAACTCAGTGCCTGGAGGGGATCCCAGTGCCTCGGTAGTGCCCTGGGGGAAGCGGAGAACGCCGAACTTGCCGAGGAGCGAGCCCTGGAGCGGCTGCAAAGCCGGCTGAATCACCAAGTCCCTGCGCCGGCACCTGCACCTGCACCGTCACCAGCTGAGCCACCGGTCCGCCACGCCGTGGTCAGGCGGCCGCCCGCTGAAGA
>NZ_JAFMFX010000071.1:0-8762 GCF_017855895.1 Vulcanococcus sp. CPBay_Sum15L08_68
GGAAAAACCAAGAACCAGAAACCGCTGGAACTCGCTCGTTTTTCCACAATCCCTGGAAAAGGAGGAAAGGGCTCCAATGGTCCGCAGTCCAGATCCTGGTTCCACAGGCCTGCGGGAAGCGAAACCCTTTGCAGTCAATAGGAGTTGGTGATTTCCCAGGGTTTCCCCAAGACCTACGACTACGGATTGGGTTTTCTTTCTTCTTGATCCTTTAATCCTTAATCGGTCGTCTGGGGATTGCCGGGGAACCCGATCGCTCGACCCGTTGCGCTTCCGCTTGGGTTGTGGAAGCGTGGAGGCCCCTTCAGTCCTGCCATGAAGCTGGTCTGCTCCCAGGCCGAACTGAGTTCCAGTCTTCAACTGGTGAGCAGGGCTGTTGCCGCACGTCCCACCCATCCGGTCCTTGCGAATGTGCTGCTGACCGCAGATGCCGGAACGGGTCGCCTGAGCTTGACGGGATTCGATCTGAGCCTGGGCATCCAGACCAGCCTGAGCGCCTCAGTCGCCACCAGCGGTGCCATCACCCTTCCCGCCCGGCTCTTTGGTGAGATCGTTTCGCGGATGCCGGCCGACAGCCCGATCACCCTCAGCTGCGAAGACGGCAGTGAGCAGGTCGAGTTGACCAGCCTCTCGGGCAGTTATCAGATGCGGGGGATGCCCGCCGATGATTTTCCTGAGCTCCCTCTGGCTCAAGCGGGAACTCCGATCAAGTTGGATCCCGAGGTCCTCATCAAGGGTTTGCGCGCAACCCTCTTCGCCAGCAGTGGTGATGAGGCCAAGCAGCTGCTGACCGGTGTTCACCTGGGCCTGGATCAGAACGGTCTGGAATGCGCCGCCACCGATGGCCACCGTCTGGCCGTCCTGCGTCTGCAGAACGCCTCCAGCAGTGAGGCGGAGCTGGATGTGACGGTGCCCGCCCGCTCCCTGCGGGAGTTGGAGCGTTTGCTCTCCAGCCGCGGCGGCAGCGATGCCGTGAGCCTCTTTTGTGATCGCGGTCAGGTGGTCTTCCAATGGGCTGACCAGGTCCTGACCAGCCGCAGCCTCGATGGCACCTACCCCAACTACCGGCAGCTGATCCCCGAAAGCTTCGGTCGCCAGCTTCAGGTCGATCGCAAGGGTCTCCTGAGCGCCCTGGAGCGTGTGGCGGTCTTGGCCGATCAACACAACAACGTCGTCAAACTCACGAGCGACCCCGCAGCCGGTCAGCTGTCCATCAGTGCCGATGCGCAAGACGTGGGCAGTGGCTCAGAGGCCATCGGAGCCCAGGTCAGCGGCGACGCCATCCAGATCGCCTTCAACGTCCGCTACGTCCTGGAAGGCCTGAAGGCCATGGGCTGCGAGCAGGTCCAGCTCCAGTGCAATGCCCCGACCACTCCGGTGGTGCTGGCTCCCCAAGACGACTCCAGCTTCACCTACTTGGTGATGCCGGTTCAGATCCGCCAGTGAGCCTCCCCGAACAGCTGCTGCTCAGCGAATTGCTGCGCCGCCGCGTTCGCTGCGATCAAGGCCTCGACCATGGGGTTGGTGTCGCCGCTTGGATGCACCCTCCGGTGCATCGGCTCCTGGGCTGGTTCTCCAAGCCATCCGCCTTGGGTGATCGCCGTGAGGTCTGGCGCCTGAATCAGTTGTGCGGTCTGGCGGAACTGGAGCTCTTTGTCCGTGGGGATGCGGCTGCGACCGAAATCGCCACCATGGATCGCTTGCCCACCTTGATCGAGGCGACTCTCCTCGGCCAAGACGGCGAACCCCTGGGGCAGATCGCAGATGCGGCAGTCGATCTCAGTAGTGGTCAGATCCTCCACTACCTGGTGTCCCGCAGTGATCCGAGACTGCCCGGCACCAGTCGTTGGCGCTTGGCCCCCGCGCGCATCAACGATCAACAACCCGGAACGGTTTTCACGTCCCTGTCGGGTCTGGATGACCTTCCCCTGGCGAAAGCCAGTGTTCGTCAGGAGTTCCTGCGTCGCTCCAGGCGTTGGCGCGAGCAGATGCAGGAGGAAACCTCCCGCTGGCGCGATCAAGTCCAGAACGCCGGCGATCGTTTCGAAGAGCGGCTCGAGGGGTGGTTGGAGGAACCCCCCTGGGATGAGCGGGAACCAGACCTGGACCGCCCAGCGCGATCCCAGGAGGCCTGGGATGACTGGACTGAAACGGATGAGCCACAGCCCCGCCGCCACCAGGACGATCCCTGGGTTTGAGAGGGGGTGAGTCGCTCAGCGAGACTGGAATGATCTCGCTCCCTGGTCCGTGGTCGCAGCCCCTGACTACTCCGTTGCTGACGCGCTGAAAAAGGAGAACCTCAGCCAAGCCGACTACGACGAGATTTGCCGCCGCCTCGGCCGAGCCCCCAACCGAGCTGAGCTCGGCATGTTCGGTGTGATGTGGTCTGAGCACTGTTGTTATCGCAATTCCAGACCCCTGCTGCAGGGCTTCCCCACGACCGGCCCGCGGATCCTGGTGGGACCCGGTGAGAACGCGGGCGTCGTTGACCTTGGAGAAGGCCAACGCCTGGCCTTCAAGATCGAGAGCCACAACCACCCCTCAGCGGTGGAGCCGTTTCAAGGCGCCGCAACGGGCGTGGGCGGCATCCTGCGGGACATCTTCACCATGGGTGCCCGCCCGATTGCCCTGCTGAACGCCCTCCGCTTTGGCCCGCTGGAGGACGAGCGCAACGTCGGCCTGATGGAGGGTGTGGTGGCGGGCATTGCCCACTACGGCAATTGCGTCGGTGTGCCCACGGTGGGCGGTGAGGTGGCCTTTGACGCCAGCTATTCCGGCAACCCCCTGGTCAACGCCATGGCCCTGGGCTTGATGGAGACCGAGACGATCGTCTGCTCCGGGGCCGAGGGCGTCGGCTTCCCGGTGGTCTACGTCGGCAGCACAACCGGCCGCGATGGCATGGGCGGTGCCAGCTTTGCGTCGGCGGAACTGACGGAAGCCTCCCTGGACGATCGTCCGGCCGTGCAGGTCGGCGATCCCTTTTTGGAGAAAGGCCTGATTGAGGCCTGCCTCGATGCCTTCCAGAGCGGTGATGTTGTCGCGGCGCAGGACATGGGAGCCGCAGGTTTGACCTGCAGTTGCTCAGAGATGGCCGCCAAGGGCGGTCTGGGCATTGAGCTGGACCTCGATCGCGTGCCCGCCAGAGAGGCCGGGATGACCCCCTACGAGTTCCTGCTGAGCGAGTCCCAGGAGCGGATGCTGTTCGTGGTGAAGCCCGGGCGGGAAGCGGCGCTGATGGAGCGCTTCACCCGTTGGGGCCTGCAGGCTGCCGTGGTGGGCCGCGTCCTTGAGGACAACATCGTTCGGGTGCTTCAGAACGGCGAAGTCGCCGCTGAGGTGCCCGCCAGCGCCCTGGCGGATGACACCCCGATCAACCGCCATGAACTGCTGAGTGAGCCTCCAGCGCCCATTCAGGAGCACTGGCGCTGGTCTGAGGACCAGCTCCCGTCTGCATCCCCCTCGGGGATCAATGGAGTCAGCTGGAGCGAGACCCTGCTGACCCTGCTGGACGATCCCACGATCGCCTCCAAGCGCTGGGTCTATCGCCAGTACGACCACCAGGTGCAGGCCAACACGGTCGTTCCCCCGGGCGGCGCCGATGCGGCGGTGGTGCGGCTGCGGCCCCAGGCTGAAACCCAGGCCGCGACCCGTGGTGTGGCGGCGGTGGTGGATTGCCCCAACCGTTGGGTGGCCCTGGATCCAGAGCGGGGCGGCATGGCGGCCGTGGCCGAGGCGGCCCGCAACCTCAGCTGCGTGGGCGCTGAGCCCCTGGCGGTCACTGACAACCTCAACTTCCCCTCCCCAGAGACTGCAACGGGCTATTGGCAGTTGGCCATGGCCTGCCGCGGTCTCTCCACCGCCTGCTCGGCCCTGGATACCCCGGTGACCGGCGGCAACGTCTCCCTCTACAACGAGACGCGGATGCCCGACGGCTCGATGCTGCCGATCCATCCGACCCCTGTGGTGGGGATGGTCGGCTTGGTCCATGACCTCAGCCAGGTCCGCGGCCAGGCCTGGCAGGACGCCGGCGATGTGATCTGGATGCTCGGTGTTCCTTTGGAAGCGGGAGAGACTCCAGCCGATGGCCGCTTGGGCCTGGCTGGCACGAGCTACCTCGAGCGAATCCATGGAGCCGTGACGGGGCGCCCGCCGGAGATCGACCTGGAGCTGGAGCGCTCGGTTCAGGCGTTCCTGCGCCAGGCCATCACCCAGGGTCTGGTGAAGTCGGCCCATGACCTCAGCGATGGCGGTCTGGCCGTGGCCGCTGCGGAGTGCTGCATGGCCTCTGGCTTGGGTGCCCACCTGGAACTTCCCTCCAGCGCTGCTCGCCTCGATCGCCTGCTGTTTGCCGAAGGCGGCGCCCGCATCTTGGTCAGCGTCTCCCCGGCTCAAACGGTCGCTTGGCAGGAGGCTGTGGATGCCAGCGGCATTCCGGCGCAGTGCCTCGGTGTGGTGGAGGACGACAGTGAGCTCTCGATCACCCAGGCGGGCGCCAACCTGCTCACCACGCCCATTGCCCAGATGCGTGAGCGCTTTGAGCAGGCGATTCCGCGGCGCATGGGCGTCGACCTGCCTCCGACGGCTTGAGGAGAACCCTGATGCACAATGTTGAAGGAAATCTGAAGCTGGGACTTGCTGTGACGGACGCCACACCCAGCCTCGATCGTCCCGACAAGCCGGAAGAGGCCTGCGGCGTGTTTGCGGTGCTGGCCAGTGACCAGCCGGTGGCCAACCTCACCTACTTCGGCCTGTACGCCCTTCAGCACCGCGGTCAGGAATCGGCGGGCATCGCCGTCTTTGACGCGGAACCCGGCAGTGCCCCCAAGGTGCGCCTGCATAAGGACATGG
This sequence comes from Vulcanococcus sp. CPBay_Sum15L08_68, assembly GCF_017855895.1. NCBI lineage: Bacteria > Bacillati > Cyanobacteriota > Cyanophyceae > Synechococcales > Synechococcaceae > Vulcanococcus > Vulcanococcus sp. CPBay_Sum15L08_68. The sequence continues at coordinate 4,849 of NZ_JAFMFX010000071.1, forward strand.
GCCTGGTGAGCAAGGTGTTCACCCCCGAAGTCCTCGAGCGCCTCCCCGGCCAGCTCGCCATCGGCCACAACCGCTATTCCACGACGGGTTCGAGCAAGGCCTGCAACGCCCAGCCGGTGTTGCTCAACACCCGGCTGGGCCCGATGGCCTTTGCCCACAACGGCAACCTGGTGAACGCCGGGGAACTGCGGACGGCCCTGGCCAGCGATCTGCCCGAAGCGGAATTCACCTCGACGACTGATTCAGAGCTGATCGCCTTTGCGATTCAGCAGGCCGTGAATGCCGGCAGTGATTGGGACAGCGCCATTCGCTCGGCAGCCGGACGCTGCCGCGGCGCCTTCAGCCTGGTGATCGGCACCCCCGAAGGCCTGTTTGCCCTGCGCGACGGCCATGGCATTCGCCCCCTGGTGTTTGGTCACATGGGTGAGCTCAGCGAAGCCCGCTGGGTGGTGAGTAGCGAGACCTGCGGCCTGGACATCATTGGCTCCAGCTTCGATGGGGACATCGAGCCCGGCGAAATCGTCCACTTCCGTCTCGGTGAGTCCGAGCCGGTCCGCAGCCGCTGGGTGGAGGAGCCCTCCAAGCTCTGCGTCTTCGAGATGATCTATTTCGCCAGGCCCGACAGCCGTTTCTTCGGCGAATCCCTCTACAGCTACCGGGTTCGTATCGGCGAGGTGCTGGCCCGCGAAACCCCGATCGAAGCGGACATCGTCATCGGTGTTCCTGACTCCGGGATCCCCGCCGCGATTGGCTATTCCCAGTACAGCGGCATCCCCTTCGGTGACGGGCTGATCAAAAACCGCTACGTCGGCCGCACCTTCATTCAGCCCACCCAGGCCATGCGCGAAGCCGGTATTCGCGTCAAGCTCAACCCCCTGCCGGATGTCCTAGCCGGCAAGCGCGTGGTGGTGATCGATGACTCGATCGTCCGCGGCACCACGAGCCGCAAGTTGGTGGCGGCAATCCGCGATGCCGGTGCGACCGAGGTGCACATGCGCATCAGCTCACCGCCGGTGACCCACCCCTGCTTCTACGGGATCGACACCGATACCCAGGACCAGCTGATCGCGGCCCGACTGACCCTCGAGGAGATCTCCGCCCACTTGGGCGTGGATTCCCTGGCCTACCTGAGCAAAGAGGGCATGGTTGAGGCGGCCCACGCCAACGCCGAGAACTTCTGCACCGCCTGCTTTGACGGGGCCTATCCGATTGAGATGGACTCCTCCGTCAGCGGCAGCAAGCTGATGCTTGAGCCTGCCGGCATCGCCGCAACGGTCTAAACCGGCGCCTCGGTTCCCTGGGCCTGGTGCTTTACCTCGCCCCCGAGGCCGAAGGCGTCGTGGATCACCTGCAGGGCTTTGATGCCCTCCCCTTCGGGAACCACACAGCTGGTGCGGATCTCGCTGGTGGCGATCATCTCGATGTTGATCTGAGCATCCGCCAGCGCACGGAACATCCGACCGGCCGTTCCAGCGGTGCAGGGCATGCCCGCACCGACGGCACTGATCCGAGCGATCGCCATTCCTTCCTCAAAGCTGGCGCCGGGCCACTGATTCAGCAGCGGTTGCAGGGCGGTTCGCGCCCGGCTCAGGTCCTCGCGCTTGAGGCAGAAGCCCATGTCGCGGCTGAGTTGTTCCCCTGAGCCATGGGTGCGCTCGGACTGCACGATGGCGTCCAGGCTCACCCCGGCGTCCGCGAGAGCACGGCAAACCGCCGCGGCCGTTCCCGGCTTATCGGGAATGCGCCGCACGGCGACTTGGGCTTGGTCCCGATCAAGGGCCACACCGCGCACCTCCGGTTGACCCGCTCCAGAGGGGGCCGGGTTGAGATGCAGCTGCCGCTCGTTCAGTTCAAAGCAGTGGGCTGCCGCCTGCAGGGCCTTGTTGCCCTGATGCCCGGCGACCAGGCAGCTCACCTTGACTTCGCTGGTGGCGATCAGGCGCAGGTTGATGCCCCCTTTGGCCAGGGTGTCGAACAGGCGTGCTGCCACCCCCGGACGGCCCATGATTCCGGCGCCAGCGATGCTGAGCTTGGCCATCCCGGCCTGGGTGCTCAGGGTGGCGCCGGCCGCGGCGGCATCCATGGCGTCCAAGACGTTTTGGCAGACCGCCTTGGCCTCCTCCAGTTGCGCCTCAGCCACGGTGAAGGCGATGTCGTTGCTGCTGCCCTCGTGGGTGGACTGCACGATCAGATCCACGCTCAAGCCCGCATTCGAGAGCGCTTCAAACAGTTGAGCCGCGACCCCTGGGCGATCGGGGACATGGGAGAGGGCGAGCACGGCCTGATCCGTCTCCAGCTCCGCGCCATCGACGGGCTTGCCCAGCTCCAGGCCCTCACCGCTACCGCGATGGCTGGTGCTGTCGCTGGTGAGCAACGTGCCCGGTGCATCGCTCCAACTGGAGCGCACCACCAAGGGCACGCCGTAGTTCCGGGCGATCTCGACGGCGCGGGGATGCAAGACAGCGGCTCCCAGGCTCGCCAGCTCGAGCATCTCGTCGCAGGTCACCGTCTCCATTAACTGGGCATCGGCCACCTTGCGGGGATCGGTGGTCAGGACGCCGGGGACGTCGGTGTAGATCTCGCAGGCATCGGCTCCGATCGCCGCGGCCAGGGCCACAGCGGAGGTGTCTGAGCCGCCGCGGCCCAGTGTGGTGATCTCGGGAACCCCTGAGAGGCTGTTGCTGGTGCCCTGGAATCCGGCGACCACAACGACGTTTCCGTCATCCAGCAGCCGGCGCACCCGCTCGGTTTTGATCTCCAGGATCCGGGCGCGGCCGTGGGCGGATTCGGTCAGGATCCCCACCTGGGGTCCGGTCATCGAGACCGCCGGGATGCCCTCGGCATGCAGGGCCATCGAGAGCAGCGCGATCGAGACCTGCTCCCCGGTGGCCAGCAGCATGTCCATCTCCCGCTGGGGCGGGTTGCTGCTGATGGCCTGGGCGAGCCCGGTGAGTTCATCGGTGGTGTGCCCCATGGCCGAGACCACGATCACCAGATCGTTGCCGTCCTCTTTGCTGGCGGCAATGCGCTTGGCCACGGCCTGGATGCGCTCCACATCGGCCACGGAGGTGCCGCCGAATTTCTGGACCAGCAGGGCCATGGGTGGGCGCAAGTGCGTGATCGACGATTGTCCTATGGCGTCAGTAGGAACCCGTCGCGGAAGGCATCACCGGGGTCGGCGCCGCGCTTGAGGCTGGCCTCCACCTGCAGGAGCTGACTGAGTAGAGCGAGGAAGCGTTCGGGTTTGCGGCCTCGGATCTGTTTGCGCATCACGTAGATCCGCTTGGGATTGCCAATGCCGGCGGCTTTAGCGATGGCATTGACATCGTTCTCGCCCTGCTGATCCAGCAGGCTCACCCAAAGCCAACCGCGGATTTGCCCGCAGAGGGTGGCCACGATCCGTAGGGCGGGCTCATTGGCGGCCAGCAGCACATCCACCAGCGCCACGGCTGCTGCAGGTTGTCCAGCCAGCAGGGCATCACCCACCTGGAGGGCATTGGTGGCCTGGCTGCCGATCAGGGCGTCCACGGCTTGGGCTGTGATGGCCTGGCCTGCTCCGGCGTAGAGGGAGAGTTTTTCCAGTTCGCTCGCCAGCCTGGCGCTGTCGCTACCGATGGCATCGCTCAGCGCTTGGGCAGCGTCGGGCTGCAGTTTCAGGCCCAGCTCCTGGGCTGTGCGTTGCACCAACTCCACTTGCCCTGATCCATCCCAGATCGCTGGCAGCTGGAAGCTGCGCTCCTGGGCTTCGCCGCTTTTGACCAGTTTTTGCAGGGCCTTGGTGGTCTTGAGCCGCCCATCCGGTTTGGCGGCGTTCACCAACACCAGATGGCACTGCTCCGCCACCAGATTGAGGCTGGCCTCCAGCTGCTCCGCCAGATCAGCCGGGCACTGATTGCAGAAGGGGCTGCGCTGCA